>JAAYFF010000034.1 GCA_012728375.1 Bacillota bacterium
ACCCACTACCTACTACCACCTACCTACTACCTACTACCACCTACCTACTACCTACCTACTTACTTACCATCCTTTATCCCGGCAAGCCTTTTGGCGAGCTGCTTTTTCTCTTCCAGGTTAACTTCCCGGAAAATAGTAACGCGGTGTGCTTCGGGCGAACCGCCGCCGTGGATGTCCGAGACGGTGTCCGCGCTTTCCAGGGCAAGTTTTTCGGCCAGGCGGAAAAGTTTGATGCGGTTTTCCACCGGATACCCATCAGCCCCCTTCAGGTATTTCTTGACCAGATGGCCGATTTCAGGGTTTTCAAAATCCCGGTCTGAGGGCAGGTCTGCCACGAAACCTCCGCATACATCAACCATCAAACGGGTAGCTTCGGCCATCTCTTTGCCTTCATGGATTTTGGAGGCGTTTGCAAGCACTGTGTCAATGAAATAGGTCCCGGAAGGCTCTTTTCTCCCTTCATAGGAAGAGGCTAAACAGCACCCGTAAAGGGTTTCTGCCCGGTGGATCATTTCAATTACTTTCTGCTTTAAATGGCCGGCTTTAGAAGTGCCGTTATAATCCATCGCGCATAGGGCTGTCCCGACCATGCAGTCGATTTTTCCGGCTTTACAACCGCCGTGGCTCTGGCGGTGGAAGGATGAGAAGCGCAAAACCATTTCGGTGGCAAATTCAGTCTCACCGCACATGAATACCCTTTCCCAGGGTACAAACACGTCATTGAAGATGAGCATGGGGCAGTACTTGGAATAATAGACATTACCTATATCACAGCCCTGCAATTCCCGCATATCCAGGGTGGAACGTCCCACGACGTGGATGAGCCCCGGAGTGTCGGCAGGCACGGCAAAGGAAATGGAGTACTCTTCATCTCCCTTGCTGAGCGCACGGGTGGGCAAGACAACAATTTCGTGGGAGGAAAGGGAGCCGGTCTGATGGGCCTTGGCACCCCTTACGACAATACCGTCCTGGCGGCGCTCCACCACGTGCAGATACATATCCTTATCATCCTGAGCGCTGGGGCCTTTGGACCGGTCCCCTTTAACATCGGTAACACCTGCATTGCAGGTAAGATCGTTTTTCTGAACATACTTTAAAAACTCTATAAAATTTTTATAGTAAGAAGTCCCGTACTTCTGGTCAATGTCGTAAGTAACTATTGAGAGGGTCGAGAGGCAGTCCAACCCTGTGCAGCGCTGATGGCAGGTTCCCACATAGCCGCCCAGTTTGCGGTTTAACTTGACCCTGGCTACCAGGTCTTCAATTGATGACGGGGGTAAGGTGAAACGGTTGACCGGCTCGTTGATAAGAGGGCTCTGGGTGACTACCAGGTCCCGGTACTCTTCCTTTTCGGCAATTTCATAGGTTGCTGCAGTGGCCTCAATGCCTGCCCGCAGCCTGGGGTTGTCCACCACATTTGTGACTTTTTCGCCAAACATGTAGGCAGTGGGCTTCATCTGGCGCAAAGATTCAATGTACTCTTCTTTTGTTTTTAAACCCATAGTATCTTCCTCCTAATCATTCTTTTATTAAAGACAAGGATTCCCTTGTGTCCTTTCTACAAGCATTCCTTGATCAGGACGGCAACGTCGCTTGGTTTTGAAGCAACCAGGGCACCGGCTTTTTTAAAAGCTTTGATCTTGCTTTCCACCGTTCCCTGTCCTTCTTTTTTAATAATTGCTCCGGCATGTCCCATTCGGCGCCCTGAAGGGGCGGTGCGCCCGGCGAGATAAGCAATGACCGGTTTCTTCATTTCCTTAATAAATTCAGCTGCTTCCTCTTCTGAACTTCCTCCAATTTCGCCAACAATAATAACTGCCTCTGTTTCGGGGTCCACCTCAAATTCCTGTAAAATTTTAATCATCCTCGAACCTACCACAGGATCTCCTCCCACACCGACCATGGTGCTCTGGCCAAGGCCGACTTCGTTTAAAAGCCCGGCCATTTCGTAGGAAAGAGTACCGCTACGGGAAATTATGCCAATTTTCCCTTCAGTAAACATATTTCCCGGCATAATTCCTAGCTTTCCAATGCCAGGGCTTATAATGCCGGGAGTATTCGGCCCCAAAAGCCAGGCGCCGTTTTTTTCGGCTGCACTTTTCATCTGCAGCACATCGTGAAGGGGAACATGCTCGGGGATGGCAACCACCAGCTTTATACCGGCATCTATAGCCTCCAGGACAGCGTCCCGGAGAAAAGGTCCGGGAACAAAAAGAACAGTAGCATTAGCTCCGTGTTTTTCTACTGCTTCGTAAACATCATCGTAAACAGGCAAGTCATGTACTGTTTCACCACCTCTTCCTGGAGTTACTCCAGCAACAAGCTTGGTCCCATAATCCAGCATCCAGGCGGTCTGGACGCTGCCGATGCGGCCTGTAATCCCTTGCACAACGGCTCTGGTTTCGTTGTCGAGCAAGATGCTCACCTAAATCACCCCTTCGCCTACTATTTTAGTCTTTTCGTTGCTGGAGTTTATCAAATTTATAATGCTTTCCACCGCGTCTTCAGTTTTAACAGAAGTGATTACGGTAATGCCGCCTTCTTTGAGGATTTCCCAGCACTCTTCCTGCTTATTGCCCAGGGCTTTCACAACAATGGGAGGAGACTCCCTCTCCCGTACGAAACGGACAATACCTTTTGCTCCTTTTTCGATGGGGTTCACTCCCCCGTAAATATTAATTACCACGCCGGTAACTTGGCCATTTTTACAAACAAGTTTAAGGGCATTGTACATAAGATCTTCGGTGATACCTCCGCCGGTCTCTAAAAAATTTGCCGGAGGAAAGCCCATATCCTCTAACATGTCCATGGTGGCCATGGCCAAACCTGCTCCGCTGCCGATAACACCGATAGAACCATTGAGTTTTATATAAGTTACCCCGATATCGCGGGCTTCCTTCTCCAGTAAATCACGCTCTTCCCAAAATTTTTTTTCGAACTTCTGCCGGAAAAGCGCGTTGTCATCTACTTCCACCTTGGCATCTAAAGCAATTATACGATTGTCCGGAAGTATTACAAGTGGGTTTATTTCTCCTGTAAGCAGATCATACTTCAGAAAGATATGAAGAAGTTTAGAGGCAATTTTTGTAAGTTCCTCCAAAATTTTGCCTTGGAAACCACCCTGGCGGATAAAATGCCTTAATTGGTAAAGAGGAGGAGGCTCCAAGGGATCTACAATTAAGCGGAATACTTGTTCGGGTTTGCTCTCAGCAACCTGTTCAATATTCATACCGCCTTCAGGTGAAAAAAGAAAAACTATGTCTCCTGTATCAATATCCACTACTAAACCCATGTATATTTCCTTAGTAATATCAATTTTTTCTTCTATAAGAAGTTTTTCAACGGAAAACTCTTCTATATCAAGGTGGAATAGCTTTTCAGCCTCCGAGCGGATATACTGAAGGTTATCAACAAATTTAATACCTCCTGCTTTACCTCTTCCTCCTACAGGCACCTGCGCTTTTAAGACAATATTTTCGCCTAACTGTGCTGCAGCCTCTTCAGCCTCCAGGGCACTTGTTACTACCATTCCCCGAGGGACAGGTATGCCGTTTTCTGCAAATAGTTCTTTGCCCTGGTATTCCAAAAGTTTCATTATCTCTCCCCCTTTATGTATTAGATAGATATTTATTTTGGATACTTCTACCTTGGCCAGGCAGAGTTTTTGGCAGCAACGTTTCTTTTTGGCCAATACAGACTTAATTTTATCATAAAAGTGGGTAAAATAAACTAGTTTTTTCGTAATTTGTATCTGTAAATGGCATGATTGATTCCGAATTATTCCGAAATAATAAAAAAAAGCCCTTTTGAATGCTATTAACTTAAGAAAAACACGGGGTTCACAAAAAAACCCCGTGTTTATAGGGAAAAATTTCATATTAAAAAAAAACTATCGCTACATTATTTTAAGCTGAGGCTAGTTGCCATATTTCGGTTTTAACAGGAAGCATGCTTGCTGAAATGGTTACTGATGAAGGAAAATGCTTAATATCCGTTGCATTTTTTAAAAAATCCTCAATGCCCTTGATAGGTATTTTGCAGTGTTCTGTCTTGTAGTGCATGGGGATGACAATCCTGGGCTTTAGCTCTTCGACAAATTCCCAGGCTTTCTGGCCGTTAATAGTATACACGCCCCCCACTGGCAGCAGCAGGACATCCAATCCTTTGAGAAATTCCTTCTGCTGCCGGCTTAATTGTGATTCGCCGTAGTCGCCCATGTGGGCTATGGTAACACCGGACATGTTCCATTTAAAAATTATGTTTGTACCCCTTTTCTTTCCCTGAGCGTCATCGTGAAAGGAGGGACATCCTTCGATCTTAACATTATTAATATCAACCGGCGATGTCTCCTTAATAACCTGATACGTTCCTTTAAGTAGAGAAACGTTATTGTGATCAAAGTGTTCATGGCTTACCAGGACAACATCTGCCTCCAACTCCGGTACAGGGTAACCCACCTGCTCATCAAACGGGTCCGTTATCAGTTTGAGATTTGGGTTTTCAAAAAGAAACATGGCATGGCCAAACCAGGTAATTTTAATTTCACTCATTTTACTCTCTCCTTTTTCATATTATTAAGTATTTCTTTATTTTTAATGAGGGCCATATTCAGCCTATATTTTGATCGTCATTATCTTTGCCCGCTGGTTTTCTGTTCATGGTTTGTATAATGGTTATAAATAGCCTGAAACTGATCGCTGATTTGAAGAAACTTCCCGACGATTTCAGGATCGAAATGTGTGCCTGAACCTTCCCGGATTCTTTTTACAGCCTCCTCATGAGTTAGAGCTTTTTTATACGGGCGTTTGGAAACAATGGCATCGTAAGCATCGGCAAGGGCAAAGATTCTGGCTGAGAGCGGAATATCTTCTCCTTTTAAGCCCAATGGATAACCGCTTCCATCAAACTTTTCATGGTGTGAACCGGCAATTTCCACTGCCATCAGCAGGTAGCCCCTGCTCACTTTTTGTTCGCCTATGATTGATAGAATAGCCTCTGCGCCGATGGTTGTATGTTTTTTCATTTCTTCATATTCCGCGGGCGTCAATTTTCCGGGTTTAAGCAATATTTTATCTTTAATTCCGATTTTCCCGATATCGTGAAGGGGGCCGACCTGAAAAATACTTTTCAAAAAATCATGGTCAAGGTTCAATGATTTTGCCAGGGCAACGGAATACTCCCTTGTCCTTTCCAGGTGGTATGCTGTTTCCTGATCTTTTAGCTCTGCCAATTTGGCCATGGCGAAAACAGTGGAATCCTTTATCTTGAAATATTCTTCGGAAACAATTGATATGGTTTTATGGTGAAGGTGGTCAATGGCGCTCATATAGGCCAAAAGGTTGTCCGCAGGTATATTTTCATTTAAAACATTGCTGTAGCTGTCCTCAAAGAAATGGAACATTTCAATAAATTTTGCGTAGGGGATATCATTGATAGCGATCTGACGCGCAATTTTTGCATTACCGGCAAGGTATCCTGCAATATCTCCGGCTGCCAGATAAACGATAAAATCTTCTAAAAGCTTGCGCAAACCATCCTGACAAATTGCCAGTTCTTGAGGATTTAAGACTCTATTTTTTTGGATAATGTGCAGCCAGTTTGCAAGAATGTTTTCTTTTTCTTTACGGAATAGAAGAGCAACTTCGCGGATCATTTCTTTTTCTTTCTCCAATTTTACCACCTTTGCTGTAAAATATTATTTAAGGAAATGAAAGAGAATTTGCAAAAATATTATAACCGATATTTCCAAGGGGGATCAATCGATGCCTTTGTCAAAAATAAAAAAGGTGCTTTCCCAGCGCACCTTTTTATGAGCGATTTACATTAACCAAATCCGTCCTACAGTATAATAACGATTATTCCTCCGCTTCCTTCATTAATAATTTTTTCCAGGGTTTCTTTTAGTTTCTTTTGGGCATTAGCCGGCATGTTACCGAGCTTCCCTGAAATCCCGTCTTTAACCAGTTCATATAACGATTTCCCGAGCAAGTTAGATTCCCAAATTTTTTGCGGGTTTTCGGCGTACTCCTCCATGAGATAGTTGACAAGTTCCTCGCTTTGTTTTTCTGTGCCAACGATAGGTGTAAATTCCGATTTAATGTCTACCCTGACAAGATGCAGCGAAGGGGCGCTGGCCTGGAGGCGCACTCCGAAGCGGCCTCCCTGGCGGATAATTTCGGGCTCTTCCAGGCTTATTTCTTCCAGGAGCGGAGGCACTATACCGTAACCGGTTTCTTTGACCTGTTCTAAAGCCTGAGCAATTTTATCGTATTCTTTCTTGGCATGGGAAAAATCTTGCACTATTTTTAAAAGATCCGCCTGGTCTTCGATTTCCATGCCGCAGATTTGAGATAGTACCTTTTCATAAAGTTGCTGGGGAGCAGATATCTCTATAAATGCAGAGCCGCTGCCCAGTTCAATGTTTCTGATTACGGCATTTTCCACCAGGTCATTATTTTTAAGGGCCTCAACCGATGTCTCAATATCCCTGATTTTTTCTGCACTGAGCACATTCTCGCGAATAGCCTTAGTAAGCTCTTCCACAACCCAGTGAGAAGGCTCCAAAACTTCTACCCAGGAGGGCAGGTTGATGCTAATTTCCTGAACAGGAAATTCGTAGAGGACTTCTTTAAAAATAAGGTTAATATCATCTCCGCTTAGCTCCAGACAATTTAAAGCCACAACCGGTACTTCATACTTTTCTGAAAGCTCATTTTTCAGCTCAATGGTGCTTTGAGAAAAGGGCCTGGACGAATTAAGTATTACGACAAAGGGCTTGCCTATTTCTTTGAGTTCTTCAATAACGCGCTCTTCGGCCCTGATATAATTTTCCCTGCTGAGATCTGTTATTGTTCCATCAGTTGTCACCACAAATCCAATGGTGGAATGATCCTTGATCACCTTTTGTGTTCCGATCTCGGCGGCTTCCTCAAAAGGAATAGGATGTTCAAACCACGGTGTGGAAACCATCCTTTGGTTTCCTTCATCAGTGTAGCCAACTGCTCCGGGGACAGCATAACCTACACAATCTACCAGCCTGACCCGCATGTTTATATTTTCGGCCAAAGTTATTTCAATAGCTTCATCGGGAATGAATTTTGGTTCGGTGGTCATGATGGTTTTGCCGGCGCTTCCCTGAGGAAGTTCGTCTTTTGTCCTTTCCAGGACGTGAGGGTTTTCTATATTGGGGAGAACGAGTATTTCCATAAATTTTTTAATAAAAGTTGATTTACCCGTTCTAACCGGACCAACAACACCTAAATAGATATCCCCTCCCGTCCGTTCAACAATATCTTGAAAAAGGTCGAATTTCACGGCTTCTCCCCTCCCATATCAATTCCGGCGCAACAAGAGAAATGTTTCAACGATACGATATATTTATATGAAGATAAAGGGACAATATTACTCTTAATAAAGAAAAAGCTGTATGGATTTTTATGCCATACAGCTTTTCTTTTAAATTTATATTTCGCACGCCACATAATGCCGGATTTCTTTCTAATTATAAATAGACGCTTCCTGTTGTTCAATCAAAAGCAATATCTTCCATTTCAACTGTTTTTTCCCGTTGCATCAGGCTTACCGTCGCTTCCCGGGGATCAACTTCCCGAAAGAGTATATTGTAGACCTCTGTTGAGATGGGCATATTTACTCCGTATTGCAAAGAAAGTCTGTAGGCGGCACAGGTGGATTTAATACCTTCAGCCACCATTTTCATTGAAGAGGTAATTTCTTTAAGACTTTTTCCTTTTCCCAGCATAAGTCCCACGTAGCGGTTTCGGCTGTGAGGGCTTGTACATGTTACAAAGAGATCTCCAACTCCGGTCAGACCGCTAAACGTTCTGCTTTTTGCCCCCATGGCGATACCGAGGCGTGTAATCTCCGCCAACCCTCTGGTAATAACAGCAGCAAGAGTATTGTCACCGTACCCCAGTCCTTCGCATAAACCCGCGGCGATGGCAATAACGTTTTTCAGGGCTCCGCCCAGCTCCACGCCGGTTATATCGGGATTTGTATAAACTCTAAAATGAGGTGACATAAAAACATCCTGAACTTTTTTGGCTGTTTCCTCCTCCCGGGAGGCGACAACTGAAGCTGTGGGAATAAGACGCCCAACTTCTTCTGCATGGTTTGGGCCGGACAATACGGCAATCTTACACTTTGAGCCCATGCTGTCTTCAATAACCTGGGATATTCGGCGAAGAGTTTTTTCCTCCAGACCTTTGGCCACATTAACAATGGTAACATTCTTATTTACAAAGGGATTAATAAGAGTGCATATTTCTTCGATAGCATGGGAAGGCACTGCCAGGATCAGCAGATCCATGCCCCGCACCGCTTCTTCAAGGTTACTGGTGAGATTTATGTTTTCGGGGAGCAAAACTCCGGGAAGGTATTCTTTATTTTCCCTGGTTTGCAAAATTTTTTGCCTAAGCTTGTCCCGGCGCACCCAAAGGGTTGCCGGAAGCCCTTTATGGCCCAGTAATACGCCAAGGGCTGTTCCCCAGCTTCCTGCCCCGATTATACTTATCTTCATTTTATCTACCTACCTTTTGGGAGTTAAATCGACTTTTTCGCCGATTTTTAATTCTTTTCCTTGAAGCAGCCTTTTAATATTTGGGATATGGCGCCAAATAATAAGGGCTGCCAAGGACAAACCGAAAACCAAATATTCCCACGAGAGCTGAGAGAAAAGTACACAGAAGGGAATGAGAATGGCTCCCGTTATAGAAGCCAGTGAGACATAACGGGTAGTCAGAATAATGATAACAATAATTACGAAGCCAATGAGCGCCGGCACGGGCATAATACCTAAAAAAACGCCCAGGGTTGTTGCCGATCCCCTGCCTCCCTTAAAGGAAAAAAAGATTGGCCAGTTGTGCCCGCAAATTACAGCATAAGCGCAAAAAATAATTGTCCACGGGTTTGACGTTAGCCAATCGGCTACAAGGACGGCAATCAGCCCTTTCCCCGCGTCGAGAAGAAAAACGGCCAGGGCATATTTAAAGCCAAGGACTCTTGAAATGTTGGTCGCCCCGGCATTGCCGCTTCCAATCTTTCGGATATCGACTTTCTTGACTTTTTTCGCAATGATATATCCGAAAGATATGGAACCCAGTAAGTACGATAAAATGACTAAAATAATGCTCATGGGCTTTACTCCTTTCTCTTGCGCACCCGCATTGTCAAACGAAGAGGCGTTCCCGTAAAATCAAAAGCCTCCCGCAGGCGGTTTTCCAGGTACCTCAGGTAAGAAAAATGAATAGCCGTAGGATCATTGACAAAAAGGAGGAAGGTCGGCGGTTTAGTTGCGATTTGCGTCCAGTAATAAATGCGTGCCTTCCTTTTCCCTGAGGCAGGCAGGGGGTTCATTTTGCTGGCATCCAAAAGGAGGTGGTTTAACAGTGAAGTAGAGATCCGCTTCGTATATTCCCCGTAAACCTCCTCAAGGAGATTAAACAGCTTTTTCAACCGCCGCGGTTCATGTTTGGAGGTAAATACTATGGGTGCAAAAGAAATAAATTTAAGGTTTTCCCGCACGTTTTCTTCGAGAGTTACCGCTGCCTTTTCCCTGCCCAGCTCTTTGAGGAGATCCCATTTGTTTAGGGCAATAATCACTGCTTTTCCGCTCTCCTGGATATAACCCGCTATTTTTTGGTCCTGTTCCGTAACTCCTTCGGTGGCGTCAAGTAGAAGCAAGGCAATATCTGCATTATCGATAGCCTTTAAGGCGCGAAGAACGCTGTAATATTCAATGTCTTCCTTTACTTTGCTTTTTTTTCTTATGCCTGCCGTATCTACAAAAACAAATTTTTTTCCGTTTAGCTCCAGCATTGTATCGACGGCATCCCTGGTTGTCCCGGGAATCTCGCTGACAATGCTTCTTTCTTCCCCGGTCAGAGCATTAATAAACGAAGATTTTCCCACGTTCGGCCGCCCTACAACAGCAATGCGGATCGTTTCAGCATCATCCTTTGGGGTGTTATCCCGGGCGGGGAAAAGAGAAACAACCTGATCAAGAAAATCGCCTATATTTAGGCCATGCGTTGCCGAAACCGGGATGGCTTCCCCAAAGCCGAGCCGGTAAAAATCTTCTAAATCCGCTTGTTTTGTTTCAATTTTATTCGCGACAAGGACAACGGGTCTGCCCTGGCGGTGGAGAAGCGCGGCGATTTCTTCATCAAGAGCAGTTATTCCTTCTCTGCCGTCAACAAGAAAGACAATAACAGTTGCTTCTTCCATAGCCAGCCGGGCTTGTTTCTCGATTTGCTGTTCCAGTTCCATTGTGTCCGAGAAAGTAAGCCCCCCGGTATCCACAACCAAAAATTCTGTATTTAACCAGGTGGCGTGCCCATAGATGCGATCCCTGGTTACCCCGGGATTTTTTTGTTCAATTGCTTTTCTTTCTCCTACAAGGCGGTTAAAAAGAGTTGATTTACCTACATTGGGACGGCCGACAATTGCCACCATCGGGATGCTCAAGGGCGTTCCCTCCCTTTACTTTTTCTGTTGCAGGAGGTGCAGTTAACAAACGGCGCAATTCTAAAGGGCCTTCCACGGGAATTATCCTTACTTTCAATTTGCCGGAGACATAATCCAGACTTAAATTATCCAGGAAAAGTCGGCTCCCTTCTTTTAACATGGAGCGGGAAATAAAAAGCGCTTCCCCCAGGTTCTTTTTGCCCGATAATTCCCGGATAAGATCGCTTCCCGTCAACAAACCTGTTACCGTCACATTTCCTCCCCAAAAAAAATGCGGGATGATATGCAGATGGGTTTTTAAAGCCGAAACTTTATGCAACTCTTTAACCAGTTCCTTTAACAGCGGCTCAGCTGCTTTTGCGCAAAGCAGGGAAATTTCCCCGTACCTTTTCACCTTTGGTATTCCTGCTTTTTTCCATTTATCCAGCTCATTTAGGAAGAGGCGTGCCAGACCCACTCCGTTTTCGAGTTGAGGATAATTGCCGTAATGCCGGTGGGGCGGCAAAGGATAATCGGATAGCAAATAGAACTCATCTGCGAGATAGATAAAGGGCTCTCCCTTTTCCCTGCAAAAATGTTCCTGCCAGGTTGAATATTTCTCTACGATCTCCCGGGCTTCAGCAGGGGTAATACTTCGCAAAGGAGCCAGCCCTTCCCTGTATCTGGTTAAACCAACCGGAACGAGGGCCACGGATTTCATCTCCGGAAATAGTTCTGCCAGATCGCTTATGGTCCTTTCTAAAACGGCTTCGTCATTATAACCGGGGCAAAGGACCACCTGGCCGTGCATTTTAATACCTCCACGGGCCAGTTGACCGAGCAGCTTCAGAATTTCTCCGGCATTTTTGTTGCCCATCATTTTGCGGCGGACAGCCGGATCAGTAGCATGTACTGAGATATACAGCGGCGACAATCTCCTGCGAATTATTCTTTTAATATCAAGTTTTCCCATATTGGTTAAGGAAATATAATTGCCGTGGAAAAAAGAGAGGCGGTAATCGTCGTCTTTTTCATACAGTGAAGGGCGCATGGCGGGAGGTTGTTGATCAACAAAGCAAAAGATGCAATGATTTCGGCAGTACCTCAGCGGACCGAGCACAGGCGAAAAAAAAACAATTCCTGGATCTTCATCATAATTCTTGCGCATTATTAATTCTTGGACAGTACCGTTGCTTTTTCCAACCTGCAGGGATAACCTTCTTTCAGCGCATAGATAATGAAAATCGAGGATATCATAAAAATGGGAACCGTTTATTTTAAGAAGTCTATCGCCGGCTTTAAGGCCGGCTTTTTCAGCAGGAGACCCGGGTTTAATTTCGGAAATAAGTAAACCTCTGTGCATTATTTTTTAATCCTTATCATGGGAAAATAAAGTAACAGCCATTGATCCCCATTATCCTATATTTTTTTACTATCTGTCAAGATTCCCCTATTTTTCGTATTCTCCTTCTCCTGCAGCTTTTGTTTCGCTTCGCGGACAATTAACCTTATGCTGTTCATAGAAAGGCGGGCACCCAGGAGTAAAAAAAAACGCCCCAAAGCTACCAATTTTACCCGCCTGGACAGATAACCTCCAATGCGCAAAAATATGTTTAAACAGGGGATTGTGCAGACCAACAGGATATCATCCTGGTTAATACCTACTATCCTGCAAAATTCAGGAATGATTTTCTCAACCAGGGAGCCGGCATTCTTGCATCCCATGACATAAATTTCATGACCTTTACTATCCTTGCCCATGCTGTTGATTGTCCCAATTTGACTATGATCCAGGCAATCGAATAATGGGCAGGAAAAAAGTTCCTGTGCAGAAAGGTTGTTTTTGCCTTCTAAAAGGCCCAGATGAATTGCCGCGGCAAGAACTGAGGAATGGGTTCCACCGTAACAATGGTATATTACCTTCATGGGCAGCCCCTTAGTGTTTTACAAGAAGGTAGACCCCGTTTTCAAGGTCATGGATAACCCCTTCGGTGGCACGGGCGAGGATCGTGGCAATTTTATCCTGTTCCTCCTTTGTCTGGGAAATAAAAACCGGGGCTCCTCCGCCCGATACTTTGCCGGGTTCCGTTGTTATGATGGCCAGGATGTATTTTTCGAGTTCCATTTTTTTAGGTTCCTTTCAATTTTTAATCAGCTGCTCTTTTTCCCAGAGTGGTTTTTAGCGGTGTTGAAAGCGCGCTTTCCAAAACCGGAACCCTTTTTACTGCTTCTATTAGCACGGAAATATCTTTCTCCAGGGGGACGATAACCAAGCCAACCCTTCCTGTATCCAGGCTTCTCCGGACAAGGGGGGTAAATTCCGGGGTATCCACGTCCTTATGGATTCCAAGGAGGGCTGCGGCATCGTGGGCAATGGCTCTCCGCTGGCCGCTGTTTGCCAGCGTGGCCCTACCGTTATCATCTAAAGGTTCTATAATAACACCCAAAGCCCTCTCCAGATAAATATCCCTTACTTTATCAATTCCCAGGTTCATAAAATGAATATTGTCCACAAAAAGATTAGGGCCTTTAAAATGCACTTTCCCTTCCCTGACCTTGGCGATATCTCCTATAGTTTTTCCTTTCATCAGCCTCCTAGTGACCACCAGGGCAGCCAGGCCGCTTATAAGACCATAAAAAATATTGCTCCAATAAGTAACCCCGCCAACCAGCAGCGCAGCAAACATTACCAGATAATTCCTCGCTTCAAAAACCCTGGCAATGCCTTCAATATAATCAGGTCCTCTGGGGACAAGGTTTGTGCGGTCCAGGTTCTGCAGCATCTCCCTTTCCATATTTCTTACTTCCCGGAATTGAGTTGCCGCCAGGGCAAGAAAAGTAACCGCGGTAAATTCTTTTTCAACAAGCGCGGGGATAGCAACCGCGCCGATGACTGCAGCGATAAATCCGAGTGCAAGATGGATGACGACGCCGTGCGGATAGCTGGGATAAAGCCTGTAGTCTCGTTTCAGCATATCGTAGCGAAGAAAAGAGCCGATTAAAACGCCCGTTGTCATGGCCTGCAAGAAGGAGCCAGCCACACAAATCGCCCTTTCTGTCCTTTTTTATTCATTTTCTCCTCCTTTTCCATGATCATCCCTTTGCTTTATTCCTCTTCCCAGTTCAGCGAACTCCCGCTGGAAAAAACGGCTAATCCTGGCACGAAGTTCTTCCGTATTTTCCGTGCTGATCAGGAGATAAACGCCAAGAACAAGCCCTGCGATTAAAACCAGCCAGAGGACGCTTCTTAGGGCAGTCCCTCCGGCACCTTCCTGGGCCTGTCTTCCTTGAGGCCCGAGATAATATGTGGCTACCGCATCGGCAAAAAGGGTCATGGATTCTGCGGCCCCTTCCTTGGTATTTTCGTGGCTTCCTACTTCAACAAGCAGGGAAAGGGGTGTCATATCCTGGTTGTAATTTCCTCTGGCTAAAAAGATACCCTTAACAAGTTTGGGGTATATATCATCCGTCAGGCTTTTTAAACTTTCCGCATAAGACCGGTTTATCTCCAGGTTTTGGTTCTGTTTTCCTACAACAAATTGAAGTTGAACCATTTCTTCGTTGTCTACTTTTGCCAGATATTCCTCTGCGGGAACTGCATCCCTGTGAATATCAAAAAAAACATCCACCCCTTCCGCAAGGAGCTCTTCAACGGTTCTTCTGGACCTGTAATAAGCCCCGGCATCATGGGGTACATGAGTTTCTTCGTTGTGAACAACCTTCAGGCCATGTTCTTCCAGGGCTTTAACAAAAGAAGCCCCCACATCAAGGATTCCGCCTCCTTCGGGAATGCTGTCCGCGCCGTCCGAGGGAACGTATGATTCCGCGCCGTGTGAATGATAGACACCGATAAGGGGAGGTTTGACTTGTTCCTGCTGACGTTCTGCAGCGGCCCCTTTCCATTGAAAAGTGTCCTTAAACCACTGGGAAGGAGAAACCTGGTTGAGCTTAATTTTTTCCACGTGACGTGCCCAGGCAATGTTCCCTTCAATATTTATGACGCGGTAAAGGTCGTTTTCCGAATCGATATACTCATCTCCAGTGTTAATTATTCTGGCAGTCCTCATGATTGTTTCGCCGTTTTCCATGTTTTTCATTGTAAAGAAGCCGCCTTTAAGCTCTCCCATCTCCTCCCGGTAGTTCTGGGCCTTCAGGACGTTGCCTCCGCAATTAAAAATTGTCGGCATGGCCAGAAAGAAAATTATTAAAACAGTGAGTGGCGCTTTTTTTAGTCCTTTCATTGGAACACCTCCCGGTATTAATAAACTTTAAAAATGTTTTTATTCGCTATTTCCCGATTGACGGTTGTTATCTTCCCCTTGCCCGCGGTCTTTCCCTGACAGTTTCAGCATCAGTTTTTCTGCCGTTTCACCAAATACTTCAGCCAGACCAAGGGCAATGAAACCGGCAATAATTATGGCGTCAAAAACACCGGCTCCTCCGATAACTCCTGACGGGGTTGCTCCCGCGGCGATGTTTTCTATTTGCGCGATTCCATCATTGAGGATTATTGCCATTGTCCCGGCAATGAATGCCCCTCTCCGGCTCCTTCCGGCAAGATAGCCCACAAGGCCGGCAATTAGGGCAACCAGATAAAGGGGATCCAAAAAGAAATTATATGTGGGCTCAAGGGGCATCACTTTGAAGGCGGCATAGACAATAGCCGTGGTAATCAGAACAGCAAGAAAGGATCTGTTAATTTCCTTTACTTCGGCTTTGCTCCACAAATAGCCCACCAGAATCAGCGGAACAATTCCACCGCCGGGATTTATGCTGAGATTGCCGCCAAGGGGAATATCCGGCAAGAAACCGCCAATTATTATGGCCACTAAAAATAACAAAGCAGCCCGGTCGCTGAGGCGCAGCCGATCCAGGGCCCGCTGGGCGAGGCCAAGATAAATAAGGATAGCTGCAGCAAGAAGGATCACAATACCAGTGTTCATTTTTTTGCCCCTTTCGATTGAAGATTATCCCGTTTTAGAATAACCCTGTGAGGAAAATTTTATGCGATCCATTCTTCCGAATAAAAAAAGCTACCGATTCTAAACGGTAGCTTAAATATATAAACCCCCTGAGCAGTTTTCTTTATTTATCTTTATTAAAAAGGTCGCCAAAAACGTCGCCAAGGGTCACACTGCCATCGGCTCCGTTTTCTTTTTGAGGTGTGTGTGCTGAGAAATCTCTTGGAGCGGGACGCGCTTCCTTGATACTCAAGCTTATCCTTTTATTTTCCAAGTTGATATCCAAAATTTTAGCCTCTATTTCTTCTCCCTCCTGCAGGATTTCCGAAGGATGCTTAACATGAAAATCAGCCATTTGGGAGATATGAACAAGGCCTTCCACTCCGGGAGTCAATTCCACAAAAGCGCCAAAGCTAACTATTCTTGTAACTTTTCCCTTAACTATATCATTTACGGCAAAGTTCTTTTCAACCAAAGACCATGGATTGGGCTGAGCCTGCCTGATGCTCAGACTGATTTTTTCTTTTTCAGGAATTACTTCCAAAACTTTTACCTGAACTTCTTCGCCTACTTTTAAAACATCTCTTGGATGTCCTACTCTTTGCCAAGAAACTTCCGAGATGTGTACCAGGCCGTCAATGCCTCCCACATCTACAAAAGCCCCAAAATCAGTCAGCCGCTTTACTGTTCCGGTAATAATTGTATTTTCTTGGAGGTTTGCGATTGTTTCTTTTTTAATTTTTTCTATTTCTTCTTCAATAGTATGTTTCCTGGAAAGAATAACCTTATCCCTTTCCCAGTTAAGTTCAATAATTTTAAAAGAAAATTCCTGACCCAAAAACTGATGGAAATCGGGAATATAGCGTACATCCACCAGTGAACCGGGCATAAAGCCTTCTATTCCACTGCCCAGATTGATAATTATTCCTGCAGGAACCACTTCTTTAACGATTCCTTGCATATTTTTGCCTTTCTCAAGAGCATCTTCCAGCTCTTTCCAGCGCCTTTCCCTTTCCAGCCGTTTTGCAGAGACAATAATTTTATCGTCCTGCTCGTTTATTTTTAAGACTAAAAGATCGATGTCGTCTCCGGGGGAAAACTTATCTTTTAAAGTCGCCCCTTCTTCCAGAAATACCTCCCCCCTGGGAAGTAAGGCTTCCGCTTTAGAACCGATGTCTACAAGGATCTGATCGTCTTCAACCAGAACAACCTTTCCCGTGACGACATCCCCAATGCGGTAGTTCCTCATTTCTGCTTTCTCAGGAGTAAACTCCTCCGTTTTTGTTTCTAAATTCCCGTTTTCCATCTTCACCAAAACCTCCTTTATCGTCCACTCAGGGGTTGAAGCACCTGCAGTAACCCCAACAGTTTGAACCCCTTCAAACCATTCTTTTAAAATATCACCGGCTCCGGATATTTGGTACGTTTTCGTGATCTCGGAACACAGCTGTGTTAATTTAGAAGTATTTGAACTTCTTTTATCACCTATTACCAGCATTAAATCTACTTTTGAGCAGAGCTCAAGGGCCTTTTCCTGCCTGAGCCTTGTGGCACTGCAAATTGTATTTATGACTTCAAGGTGCGGATAAAGTTCTTTTATTTTTTGGGCCAGGTCAAAAAAATTTTTTTCACGTTGTGTTGTCTGAGAGAGTAAGACAATATTCCCCGATAGATCGTGTTTTTTCAAGATATCTGCTATTTGTTTAATATCTGCAGGTTCAATAATAAGCGCTTTATTCTCAGACCAGCCGAAAAGTGCTTGTACTTCAGGATGAGCGCGATCGCCAAAAATAAGGATGTTGTATCCTTTCTGTAAATAAAGGTGGACAATGCGCTGGACTTTTTTGACGTATGGACAGGTTGCATCAACAACTTCAATTTTATCGTTATTCTGCAGATACTTCAAGGTTGCAGGGCCAACTCCGTGAGCACGAATAACGACAGTCCCCTTATCCAGTTCCTCCAGCCGTTGGATGGTCTTTACTTTTTGGCCTGCTAAATAATCGATTACTTCTTTATTATGAACCAGGGGGCCGAAAGTGCTTACTTCCTTTCCTCCGGCAACCTCGTTCATGGTAAGCTTCAGGGCATTCTCAACACCCCTGCAAAAACCTGCATGTTCTGCCAGGATAACTTGCAAACAAAAGCCTCCTTAGATACTTGACCACAGCCGGGTCATTTCCTTTGAAATTTTGAACTGGCCATAAAGTAAATTTTTTTTGCGGGGTATTAAAGTACCCACAAGAAGAGGATCAAAATTACTGGTATGATTTGAGTAAAAGTTCCGCAAGCAGGAATATTATTAGAATGAGCGAATTTTCATCCGTAAAAGATCATGAAAAAAAGGCGAACAGAAACCGGATAAAGCGATAAAAGATTTACTCAGACCTCGTCAGTTGCATTTTTACTGGGAATATCTCGTGAAAATTTTTTGTGTTCTTGAATATGGTTTAAAATTTTTTCAACTACTTCGTCCAGGGAATATGGTGTTGTATCGATAACCTTTGCCCCCGGAGCCACTGTTAAGGGGGAAAACTCGCGCTCTTGATCGAGGCGGTCTCTCATGGCAATTTCTTTCATGACCTCATCGAAAGAAAGGATTGTTCCTTTTTCTTGCATTTCTTTCCAACGTCTGCGGGAACGTTCTTCCAGGCTGGCATAAATAAAAAATTTAAAATCTGCATCTTTTAATACATTTGTTCCAATATCGCGGCCCTCCATAACAATACCGCGGCTTTTATCTGCCACCTTTTTCTGTAAAAAGACCAGCTCGCTGCGCAACTCGGGAGATTTGGAAACAACCGAGACATGCTTATTAATCTCCGGAGAACGGATTTCGGCAGTGATATCCTTACCGTCAACGAAAATACGGTTTCCGGCTGCTTCATCGTAGCAAATCTCTATATTGCACCTGCGGGCTATCTCGGCAAGCAGTGCTCCATTAGAAAAGTCAATCCCTTCCTGCAGCGCTTTGTAGGTAATGGAGCGATACATCGCCCCTGTATCCAAATATTTAAGACCAAGGCGGCGGGCAACCTCCCTGGCTACGCTGCTTTTACCCGCGCCTGCAGGACCGTCGATAGCGATTTGCACTAAGTGATGTCACTCCCTGTTCACCAAAACAGTGTCTCAAGTAGATTAATTATAAAAAATAAAGCGACCGGGCACCTTTACCGCCCAGTCATAATAATATATTATTACTTTCTATTTGACAAGCCCCAATCCATTTTTAAGGAATAATCCAGGCAAGAAGCTCCCTTTCTCCGAAGGTAACTATTTCATAGCCGGGCATTGGCTCGGAAAGCGTGCCGTGAACTTCCTTGATGCGGACAACGGCCGGAGTACCGCCTGTGACGTTTCCTATTACCTCAAGCATATCCCCTGGAGACACGGCCAGTTTAAGGGGTTCGTTTTTTAGTTCAGCGGCTATTTTACCATTAAGCAAAATAAAAAGTTCTCGCTCGCTTCCCGGAGGTTGCACTGCTTCTATAATCAGGGCATATTCTTCTCCAGGAACATCTTTATTTGTCAGGAAACTCCCACTGAAAGCCTCCTGAATATTTTCAGCAAGGGGTTCCCCTTCAAGCTGGTCTGTCGTGCTGAGATAACGGCGGATATTTTCCTCTGTCATCAAGGCCTGGACAATAAAAAGCATAACAATAAAAAAAAGTGCCCCTCGAAAAAGAAATTTTTCCGCTGTATTTACAAATCGCTGCAGCCAGCGGTCAAAGTCCATCTAAAAAAAGCCTCCTTCTTACATAATGATATGCAAAAGAGGAGGCTTTCATACCGGAACAGCAAATTTAGCGGTTATTTTCTTTTTGTTTTTGCTGAATCCTTTGTTGCATTAATTCATTAATCTTAAAAAGAAGCTTTTCGGTTTCCTTATTGCTGAGATGTATACTGCGGGGTTCAAGTATCTCAATGCGCCGGAATTCCTCCCGCAGGATAAAGCGGAGCATGTCTTCCAGGCAGTCAGCATAAACCATCATTTCAAGGGGTGCATAGGAAACTTCCTCATCCAGCTCTTCGTCGTACACATTGTAAATTTCACCCAATTCGATATCATCAACGTGTAAACCCTGAAAGGGAATGTTACGCCACAGGGCAACTTGTTGATCCCGAATTTCCAATGCCACTTCCTCATTTTTTTTGCCGCCGAAAAACAGGCGCGCGGGTCTGTGCTTCCCTTTATAATCAAAACGAACTTTAAACTTCAGCCTGGAATTTGCTGCCTGGGAGGTGTTTTCCTGTTGATTTTCTTTTTTTTCGTTTTTTTCCCGCGAATTATATTCTTGTTTTAACATATCTTTTCTTTTAACTCCTGAGCAGTTTCAAATATTTTGTCCTTTTTCAGGTATTTAATTCGAGGGGAGAGGAATTTTTTCCTGCATGCAGGTAAGAAAGAAATTATTTTTGTGCCATTTGATAAAGTTTGTCGATCTCTTCCTTTTTTAAAGGGCGAAAAGTTCCTCTTTTAAGCCCTTTAAGATTTAAAAAAGCCAGAGATACTCTCTTTAAAAAAATAACAGGGTGGTTTACAGCTTTACACATCTTTTTGACCTGTCGCTTTTTCCCTTCGGCAATAACAATTTCCAGCTTGGCTTCCGGCGGATCCTGCCGGGTAGTTAAAAGTGCTACCCGGGCGGGCGAAAAAGTTGTATCACCTGCCTGAAATCCCTCCCTTAATCTTTGGAGTTCACTTTTCGAGGGAATTCCCCGCACCCAGGCATGATATGTCTTTTCAATTTGAAAACGGGGGTGTGTCAGAAGGTAGCCCAGTTCCCCATCATTGGTCATAAGCAGTAAACCTTCAGTATCCAGATCAAGCCTTCCCACCGGGAAAAGCCCTTTTTGCAGGTGGGGTGGAAACAAATCCATTACTGTCGGCCTACCAAAGGGATCCGTTACCGTGGAGAGATAACCTCGGGGCTTGTACAGTAAAAAGTAACGTTTAGGCAAAGGTAGTCTTACGGGGTTATTGTCTACTTCAATGCGGTCCTTTAACGGATGGATTTTTTTACCCATTTCCCGGACAACTTCGCCGTTTACCCGTACCCTGCCTTCCTTAATCATTTTTTCCGCTGATCTCCGGGATGCAATCCCCGCGGAAGAAAGAAATTTTTGCAAGCGTAAGGGGCTGTTTGTTTTCTGCATAATCATTATTATATTATACTCATTTTTTAGAGAAATACCAGCCTGCAGATGAAGACGGCAGCAAGAATGCCTGCCGCATCAGCGAGAAGGCCCACTGTTAACGCGTAGCGGGTTTTTTTTATCCCTACGGCACCAAAATACACTGCCAAAACAAAAAGGGTGGTATCAGTACTCCCCTGCATGGTGGCTGCCATGCGTCCCAGCAAAGAATCCGGACCGTTAACCTTCATAATTTCTGTTGCAATAGCCAGAGCGCTGCTTCCGGAAACCGGACGCATAATGGCAAGGGGCAGAATTTCTACGGGTATTCCCACTAGTTTAAGGAGCGGGGCAAGCATACTTTCCAGCAATTCCATTGCCCCGCTTTCCCTGAACAATCCAATGGCAATCATCATACCGACAAGGTAAGGGATAAGCCTGACCGACATCTCGAATCCTTCCTTGGCTCCCTCAACAAACGTTTCAAAGACCTTGGTGCCGCAAAAATGGGCATAAAAAACAGCCGAAAAGATCAAACAGGGCACGACCCATGCAGATATATCGCTGATCAAATCAAAAGGGTTCACAGTCCGCTCCTAAGGGATAGTTTACTTGTTCCGGCCATTATTTTTGTAGCGGCTATAAAAGCGAAAGACGCGGTCCAGGAGTATGGCGGCCACAGTGGAACATAAGGAGGCTACAAGCGTCGTCCCGATAATGTCGGTCGGGTTCTGGGCACCTGTTGCCGCACGGAGTGCAATAACTGTCGTCGGTATTAAGGTCAGCCCGGCTGTATTTATTGCCAGGAAGGTGCACATATCATCGGTTGCCGTATCGGGCCGGCGATTCATTTTCTGCAGCTCTTCCATAGCTTTAATACCGAATGGGGTTGCGGCATTGCCCATACCGAGTAAATTGGCGCTCATATTCATGAGCATGGCATTCATTGCTTTATGGTTATGGGGGACCCCCGGGAAAAGCCAGCGTGCCAGAGGTTTTAAAAAAAAAATTACGATATGGATAAAGCCGGATTTTTCAATTACTTTCATAATACCGAGCCAAAAAGCCATAATGCTGATGAGGCTTAAGGCAATGCCAACAGCCTGTTCAGCAGAAGAAAAAATACTATGGGTAACTATATCAATACGGCCGTTTATTCCGGCAACAAAAATGGCGATAAGTATCATTCCCGCCCAGAGCAAATTTACCACTGCTTACCCTCTCCCCAACCGTTTTTTGATTTTTTCCCAGAAGCTTAGCTTTTTAATGTCCCTTCCTGCGAGCAGATCCACAACGCCAACTTTACTCCCGTCATAATAGACCTCCAGTTCCCCAATCCTTTCATGTTTTCTGATGGGAGCTTTAAGGGGCTCTGCAACGAGAAAGCGGTAGGTTATTTTATCCACCTCTTCTTCTTTTTCCAGAGGGTAAGAAAAAGGGGAGCCGGCTAATGCTTCAACCTTTCCTGAGACGCCGTCCAAAACAGCGATAGATTTTAAATACTGTTCCTTTTTCACCAGAAGGTATGGAGTAAAGTCCTCAAAGCCGTAGTCAAACAATGCCATCGCGTCTTCCCACATCTGGGGGGCATTAAGGACTACGGCAATGAGCCTTCTGCCCTCTCTTGCGGCCGAACCGGCAAAACACCGTCCTGCAGGCGTTGTCCAGCCCGTCTTAATTCCTTCCGCGCCCGGGTAAATTTCCAACAACTTATTCTGGTTATATAAATGCCGGTCCCAGGGATGACCGGGCCATGAAATCGTTACCTGCGGTGTGGAAATAATTTTTTGAAATTCCTTTATTCCCATGGCATGGGAGGAAATGACGGCCAGATCGTAGGCAGTGGTATAGTGTTCGGGGTGGTGCAGTCCGTGAGGATTGCGAAAGGATGTGTTCCGGGCTCCCAGTTCCCGGGCCCTTTGCGTCATCATCTGGGCGAATGATGCCACATCGCCGCCGATATGCTCAGCGATGGCTACCGCTGCATCATTTCCCGAGCGCAGCATCAGGCCGTAAAGCAGCTCCTCAAGAGTTTTCTTTTCCCCTGCTTCAAGCCAGATAGATGAACCTCCTACTGCAGCAGCCTGAGCACTGGTAATGATCTCGTCATGTAAGTTTCCCTTTTCAAGGGCAACAATGGCTGTCATTATTTTTGTTGTGCTGGCCATAGGTTTTGGCAGGTGAGGTTTTTTTGCATACAGGATCCTTCCGCTGTTCCAGTCCAGAAGAACTGCGGCTTCCGCTGATATCGGCTTTAATTCGGCTTCCGCCGTTTTAATAAAGAGAATAGAAAGTAAAAGGGGCAGCAATGCCCAGGAGAGAAGTTTCTTCAAGACCCTTTCCCCTCTTTCAGTCTAGTTGAAGAAGCATCCTGTTTTAATTATTTATTCCGGTGAATTCCCTTTTATGAACAAAGAAGCGGCTTTAATCTCAAAGGATTAAGCCGCTCGAAAAATAAAGGATAAAAAGCCAAAGGATCAAGATTTCCTGCTTTCCGATCCCTTACCAATAAAGTCCTTTATTTGCTGCACAATACTGGGGGCAAGTTCCACAATTCTGTCCAGAATTGTATTTCGATCTACGGGTAAAAGGCGGATTTCTTCCGGACCTGTCACAAGAAAGGCAACGGGTTGAATAGAAACTCCTCCCCCGCTGCCTCCGCCGAAGGGAAAAGCCCCTTCCTGGGTTCCGGCAACGGATTTGGCACTGTCTCCTTCCGTATCAAATTCGCTGCCTCCGGCAACAAAACCAAAAGAAACCCTGGAAACCGGAATAATAATATGTCCGTCGGGAGTTTCCACCGCATCTCCAACAACTTTATTAACATCCACCATTTCTTTTAAATTCTCCATGGCTGTTTTCATTAAGCCTTGGATTGGATGCTCCGGCATTTTTTAAGCACCTCCCCGCTAATAAAAATGCTGCCAGATATATTCCCATATACAATAACCGCAAGGCATTGGCTTTAAACTCAAGGAAAAAGTCAAAATAAAATATTTTCGCTGTAAAAGACGGATAAATAACAATGTGCGGCCGTTTCTGAAAGGAATAGTGTGTTTCTAGATACCGGCTTAAAAAACCGGATATCCCGAGCAAACTACCGGCAAGAAGTGCAGTGTCGTAAGGATTCCCATTGCCGATTTTTATTTTCAGCAGCATATTTTTCCCTTTTAGAGCTTTTAACTGCCGGTTAAAAAAAATAATGCCGTGTGTAAGAATATTGCTGTCAATTTGGGAAGCAAAATGATAAGGTGCTGCGGAAAGCCGGTTTAAAAACACAGTTTTATGGAGAGTAAAGAAAAAAAACTTGATCTCCAAAGAGATACCATTATTTTTCCGCCAGTTTGCAATTTTTATGCGTATGGTGAAAGGCGTAAGGAAGATGGTAAGAAAAAAACAAAAAAAGAGAAACCAGAAATAAAAAGAGAGTGGCAGATCCACCGGCGGACACCTTTTCCCAGCTTAAAGAAGCTTTTCTATTTAGTTTCTCCATTTCCAGAAAAACCTATAACACTTTCTTCATCGTTGCTTTTTAAATCTGACAAATCCTTTAAGCCAAAATAGCGGAGAAATTCCGGTGTCGTAGCGTAAAGAAGAGGCCGGCCAATTCCCTCTTTCCTTCCGGCAACTTTAATCAGCCTTCTTTTTAAAAGGTTTTCTATAACCCCGTCAACTTTTACGCCGCGGATAGTCTCAATTTCAATTTTGGTGATGGGCTGTTTGAAGGCGATTATGGATAAGGTTTCCAGGGCCGCCTGGGAGAGGGGAGCTTCGGAATACTCTTCAGAAAAAAGTTTTTCCAGATACGCGGCAGCTTCCGGTTTGGTGCCGAGCTGGTATCCTTCATGCCTCTCCAGAAGCAGCAAGCCTCGATCCTCCTGCTCCAGGGCATGTTTAAGCCTGCCTAAGCCGTTTTTCACCTCCGCCGCGGAAACCTGGCAAACCAGGCATAGTTGTTCAATGGAGAGGGGCTCATGGGAGAGAAAAAGAGCGGCTTCGAGCAGGGCTTCCGTGGAGAGCGTCTTATTGTCCCTGTCCATCAAGGGCCACCTTCCCGCTTAACGTTTTTGCTTTAGGCTTCCGACTGATGCTCCCCGGATCTCCGGGCAGGTACAGAAATTTGTATTTTGCCGAAGAGCGTTTTCTGGTTTAAATAAATTTTTCCCCTTCTGGTAAGCTCAAGGAGCGCGAAAAAGGTAAGGATCATCTCCCTTTTTCCTTCGCGCTCCAGTAGCTTTTCCATATAAAATTTCTTTGCGGCAATTTTTCTGATGGATTTTAGAACCGCATTTATTTTGTCCAATAACGTGGTTTCTTCCGTAAAAGTAAAAAATGCCTTTTCTTCTCTTTTTGCCTTTCCTTTTTGCTGCAGCTTCTGAAAAGTTTTCACAAGAACTTCAAAGGAATATGGATAAAGGGAAGACTGTTTGTGGACAATGACTACTTTGGGCTGATCCGGGGAGCGCAAAAAAATTTTTTTTTGTTCTGCTTCCCTTTGTTTTAATTTTAAAGCTATCGTTTTAAAATAACTATATTCCAACAAGTGCCGGACCAGTTCTTCCTTGGAACCGAAAAAAAAGGCGTCTTCCTCGCTTTGTATAACTTCCTGCGGGGGTTGTTTGGGGAGCAGCATTTTAGATTTAAGATAGAGCAGATTGGCCGCCATAACCAGGAAATTTCCGGCAGGATCCATGCTCAATTTTTGCATTGTCCTGAGATAGTTGAGATATTCTTCCGTAATTTGCGCCAGTGAAATATCCCAGATGTTTATTTCTTCTTTTTTGATTAAATAGTAAAGGAGTTCAAACGGGCCTTCAAAAACAGGAAGCCTGATAAAATAAGCATCTTTATCTCCTGCCTTTGGCATTAACAAAGACCCGTTTTCTTTTTTCCCGGTCGGGGCCACTTCTTGCCCTCCTTGTGCCTTAAGACAATCCCATTGCCTGCCGGACTTCCTCCATCGTCTTTTGAGCAACGGCCCGTGCTTTCTTTCCGCCCTCTGCCAGAATTTCCATAACCAGCTGAGAATTTTTCTCTAATTCCCGGCGTTTGTAATATATGGGCTCAAGGAAATTTTGCATATATGTGGAGACGGATGTTTTGCACTGGACACAGCCGATGCTCCCCTTTTTGCAGCTCTCCTCCACTTCTGCCTGGTTATCCTGATTAAAAATCCGGTGGTAGGCAAAAACACTGCAGATATCAGGATTCCCCGGGTCATTTTTTCTGATTCTTCCCGGGTCGGTTATCATCATTCTTACCCTTGAAGGGATTTCTTCCAGGGGAATGGAGATTTCAATAATATTATTGTAACTTTTACTCATTTTCCTGTTGTCAAGACCCGGGACCACCTTATAAATATTGAGCAGCGTTTCCGGTTCCGGAAAAACTTGTTGTTTATAAAGATAGTTAAAGCGTCTGGCAATTTCCCGCGTCAATTCAATATGAGGGGCCTGGTCTTCCCCTACGGGTACTGCGTTAGCCTTGTAAACAAGAATATCGGCAGCCTGCAGCAGCGGGTAACCCAAAAAACCGTACGTGGAAATGTTCTTTCCCTTAAGTTGGTTAAGCTGTTCCTTGTAGGTCGGCACCCTTTCCAGCCAGGAAAGAGGTGTTAGCATGGAAAGCAAAAGATGCAGTTCCGCATGCTCTTTAACGTCGGATTGTTTGAAAACCACCGCTTTTTGAGGATCAATGCCGCAACTTAGCCAATCCATGACCATTTCGCGAACATTTTCCTCTACTTTGCGGGGATTTTCATAGTCTGTTGTTAAAGCATGCCAATCTACAACGCAATAAAAACAGTCATATTCTTCCTGCAACTTAACCCAATTTTCCAGTGCGCCAAAAAGGTTGCCCAGATGAAGTTTTCCGGTTGGCCTCATGCCGCTCAGTATAATTCCTTTTTTTGCCGGCAATCAAATTCATTCCTTTCAGTAAATATTCAGACGAAAAGTGATGCAATTATAAGAAAGATATTCATTATTAATGAAGCAAGGGGAACGAGAAAAAACGGTATTATCCCAAGAAAAAGCAGCAGGATGAGGATAAAGGGGCCGTATGGTTCGATCTTGTAATAAAAAGAAAAAGCCGAAGACGGCAGAAGTGAAGAGAGTATCTTCGAACCGTCCAGGGGAGGCAGCGGAATAATATTGAAAACAGCCAGATAAACATTGTAGAGGAAAAGGTTCTGCAGAATTGCTTCAAAAAAAGGACCTCGTTGGCCAAACATAAGCAAAAGAAAAGCTGAGATAAAGCCGAGCAGAAGGTTCATCCCGGGACCGGCCAGGGAAACCCAGAAGAGGCCTTTGCGGTAATCGTTAAAGCTGCGGGGATTGATGGGTACCGGCTTGGCCCAGCCAAAATGTACGACCCACAACATTAAAAGGCCAATGGGATCCAAATGGGCAAGGGGGTTTAATGTTAAGCGGCCGGCCAGCTTGGGGGTATGATCGCCCCAGGCGTAAGCCATTCTGGCGTGCGCGTATTCGTGAAAAGTAATGGCAATGAGCAAGGCTGGAATACGGTACAATAAATCGCTTGCAAGATAATTCATTTGTTTCTCCTTTGAAAACAACAGAAGAATTATGTTAAAAGATTATTTAGATAAGCAAGACATTTTTCCTCATTTTTAAGGGCAGTTCTGTTTTTCATCATTTCAAGAAGAGCATATCTTTCCCTTCTTTTTAAACGCATGATATGGCACATATAATGTAGATCATGTTCGGATAGCTCAGAAAATAACAGGCAAAGGTACGTTAAAAAAATATTTCCTCGCTTGACAGCTTTTTCATTCTTCATCCGTTGTAAAAATCCTTCCAAACAGCTGAGGCGCTTAAAAAGTTCGGAGCTAAGCTTAACCCGGGGAAAAAGCTGCTTAAAAAGATTAAGATCGACCAGGCGTGAAAGTATCTTTGCAGGGCATGATTCCGTGAAAAAGAGCCGAATTTCCTTGGAAAGGCTTTCTTTGCTCACTTTATTTAAAACATTATTTGCAATGGACTGCTGTAAAAGACTTTTTGTTTCCTCTTCAATAAAAAAAGAAAATCTTTGCTCAAAGCGGACAAGGCGCAGAATCCGCAAGGGATTATCGGCAAAGCTCAGCCTGTAAAGCACCTTTAATGCGCCCTTTTTTAAATCGTCCAAGCCGCCAAAAAAATCATAAAGCTCTCCAAAAGTATTCCAGTTTAGGGAGCAGGCCAGTGTGTTAATGGTAAAGTCTCTTTCAAACAGCTCTTTTTTTAAAAAGGCCCCTTCGCCGGACGCTTCCGCTGTTGTAAAGGGGTTAAAGTCCCTTCTTGCCGTTAACATATCAAAAACAAAACCCTTTGACAAGATTAAGGTTGCTGTTCCCAACTTTTCATACACCGTTAATTTGCCGGGAAGAACAGATACTAATTGCCGGGCAAAATCAACGGCTGAGCCGGTTATGAGCAAGTTTAATTTACGGTTTTCCCTGCCGAGGAGCAGATCGCGTACAAAACTTCCGGCACAATAAATTTGCGCGGAATTTCTGCCGGCTTGTGATGAAAGAAAATAGAGAATCCCCTGCATTTCCGGGGTAAGAGCACTGTTTATCAGGGGAATAAGGTTACTCATAAAGATTGGGCCTTTTCCAGTAATTTTGTTATATTCTTTTGATTATTATACCATATAATAACAGTTAAGGCGAACTAAAAAGAACAAATAGTATTTTATCCCTTATTATCGGCATTTATGAAAAAAGATATTTAAAAAAGAAAACATAAATACACAATAAAATGAAAATATAAAAAGAAATATACCCGCTTTAGCGGGTTTTTTTACGTAATTTACTTAACTTCTATTGGCATTACGTAATTTACGTAATATAATTAAATCAGAAAGAAAGGAGGTAAAATCTATGGATTATATTTATCCGGCTATCTTTGAACATAATAATGATGGCAGCTATACAATCACATTTCCGGACTTGCCGGGTTGTATCAGCGAAGGCAAATCTTTAAGCAATGCTATGGATATGGCACAAAAGGCACTAACCCAATGGATTGAGTATCTATTTGATGAAAAAGAACCAATACCAGAGCCAAGTGATATTAAAAAAATAATTCCTGCCAATAATCAATTCGTTAATCTTGTTCAAGCTCAGATGCGGGATAACCGCGCAGTACGCCGCACCGTCAGTATACCTGGATGGTTAGATGCCAAAGCTACTGAGGCAGGATTAAGTCTATCGAAAATACTTCAAGATGCTTTAAAAGAACGTCTTGGCATACAATGATTAAGCAGCCTTAACCGGCTGCTTTTTCTCTACCTTCCTACATTGCTGTCTTCCGCCCCTGGCACCATATGATGTTTCATAAAAGATTTTTGACGTTTATTATATAAAATTATATTACAAAAAAGAAAGCAGTTTATCCCTGCTCAGCTCCATCTTCCTTAATATCCGAGTCTCTTGTTTTTAAAAAACCGGGACGAAATCTTTTTATGGGAAGGGGCTTACGGAAGAAAACATCCAGCAAAGAAGGCCAGTTAAAGGGAATAAGGGGGTATAAATAAGGAACTCCAAAGGAGCGTGTTCGGACCAGGTAAATAAAAACAAATAACAGACCCCCTAAAAAGCCCGTAAGCTGAAATAAACCAGTTAATAGAAGCAGTAAAAGATGTATGAGCCTGTTTGCCAGCCCTAATTCCCAACTTGGGGTGGAGAATACTCCTATAGCGACCAAACTGATATACAGCAAAACTTCCGGCACAAAGAGACCCACATTAATAGCAATATCGCCAATTAGCAGTGCTCCTACCAGGCCAAGGGCAGTGGCCAGCGGAGAGGGCGTATGAATGCTGGCCAAACGGATAAGATCAAGCCCGAGGTTGGCAATAATAAATTGAATAAAAAGAGGAATGGCAGCTGTATCCTTCGGGCCGATAAAAGTGAGGGAATCGGGTAAAGGAAGATAGTGTTCGGCAAACAACAGCCAGACGGGGACGAGAAAGACCGACACAAAAATTCCTAAAAGACGGACCAGGCGTATATAAACTCCTACAGGGGGATTATGGCGAAATTCTTCGGCGTGTTGGACATGGTGAAAAATAGTCACAGGTGCGATGATGACTGATGGTGAGGTGTCTACAACAATGCAAACGTGACCTTCAAAAAGATGTGCCGCGGCCACATCCGGCCTTTCTGTATAGCGGACTGTGGGAAAGGGATTCCAGGGCTGTTTTGTTAAAAATTCCTCCACGGATTTTTCGGCCATCGGCAATCCGTCGATGTCTATGGCTGCAAATCTTTCTTTAATTGTTCTTAAAATATCTGGGTTGACGATATCTTCAATATAAATAAGCGCGACTTCCGAGAGGGAACGGGTGCCAATCTTAAAAATTTCCGTACGCAGTTTGGGATCCCTTACCCTTCTGCGGATCATTGTGACATTAAAGAGCAGGGTTTCCACGAAGCCGTCCCGGGACCCCCTGGTAATCTTCTCAATATCCGGCTCTTCAGGCCCTCTGGCGGGATACTGCCGGACATCGATAATGAGAGCTTCTTTTTCTCCGTCCAGAAAAAAAACAAGAGGGCCGGATAAGACTGTCTGTACTGCTTCTTCCAAATTATCCACAGAGGAAATTTCCCCGTACGGAAGGAGTAACGACTTTATTTTTTGCATAGTATTGGGGACAATTTCTTCCGGTTTTGCTGCAAGAAGCGATTTCATTATAAGAATAATGTCATCCGCATTTGCAAAACCGTCCAAGAAAAGAAAGAGGGCTCTTTTCCGCCCGACTTTAAACTCTCTTAAGAGCACATCAAAGCTAAGGTCAATACCCAGCTCTTTACGCAAATATTCTATATTGAAGTCCAGTTTGGGAAAAATAGCTGTCTTGTTGCGGTTGTCAGCCATAATTTATTTCCTTTTCACTTATACATTAATCTCTAATCTCTGAGCAGTTACCCTTTTTTATCCTTTGGGATTGAAAACAAGGGCCATAAAAAAAGCAAAGATAATAGCAGCTGTTATCCCTGTTGATGTTAGCTCAAACATACCGGTCAAAACTCCCAGAATGCCGCTTCGGGCTGCTTCGGACATTGCCCCTTTAGCCAGGGAGTTGCCAAAGCTGGAAATCGGGAGAAGAGCGCCTGCTCCCGCGAACTCGATGAGCTTATCATAAACTCCCAGGCCTCCTAAAATTCCTCCGGCAACGGTAAAGCCCGATAAAATATGTCCCGGAGTCAGCGGCGTCAGGTCGAAAAGGAGCTGACCAACCACACAAAAAAGCCCTCCAATGAGAAATGCCATCAAATAATTACCCATTTACAATTACCTGCCTTCTAACTCTGAATTGTTTATATCTCCAATGAAATGGCGTGGGCAATACCAGGTATGCTTTCTCCCTGTTGAAATGTCGTTGTGCTGTGGAGTGCGCCCGTGGCAACGAGTAATACTTTGCGCAGCTCTTGCTGCATCATTTGGGAATATATTTTTCCCAAAAAAACCAGGGCGCAACATGCACATCCGCTCGCTCCGGAATTAACTTTCTGATGAGGGTAATAAATTTGTACCCCGCAATCCGTATAATTATTGAGCTTTAAGCCCTTCCGCTCCAGGATATCCTCATTTAATTGTTTGCCAACTTCCCCTAAATCTCCGCTAAGGATGAGATCATAATATTCCGGATCTCTTTTCAGGTCGGTAAAATGACGGTAAATTGTGTCGGCAGCAGCCGGGGCCATGGCCATACCCATATTGTAGGGATCCTTTATTCCGGGATCTACTATTTTCCCGATAGTGATCGATTCGATGCGGGGTCCTTCATGAAAAGAAGGACCGAGAACAACGGCTCCGGCACCTGTAACAGTCTGCTGCGAATATCCGGGTCTTTGATACCCGTATTCCGTAGGGTAACGATACTGCCTTTCAGAACTGCAATTATGACTGGAGGTACCTATGAGGATATGTTCGGCAAAATTGCCTTCCAAAAGCATTGCTCCGATGGATAGACCTTCCACCAGCGATGAACAGGCACCGTAAATGCCAAAAAAGGGTAAAGCAAGTTTTCTGGCGCAAAAAGAAGAACTGATAATCTGGTTTAAGAGATCGCCGGCAATAAATAAATCAATTTCATCAGGAGTTAGACCGGCTTTTCCCAGAGACAGGAAGCAGGCTTCCTCCAGCATATGGCATTCCGCTCTTTCAAAACTTTTTTCATTTAGCAGATTATCTGTACAGAGCCGGTCATAGTAACGGGCAAGGGGGCCTGCACTTTCCTTGGGCCCGGCAACTGTTGCGGTCGAAAGTAATACTGCCTTTTTTTCCATCATCAGGCTTTGGCGACCAATTTTTTTTCCTGCTGGTTTAATCTTCTCTGCGACGGCTTCAGTCAAGATAAGTAACTCCCCTTGTCACTGCTATGGCGCTATTGCAGAAATAAGTCCGACAATAAAAGCTGTCACAACGCCGAAAACAATCACCGAGCCGGCAAGGCCGAACATTTTTGAGCCTGTTCCGAGAACAAGGCCTTCCCTTTTGAATTCGATAGCCATGGAGGTAACGGAATTTGCAAATCCGGTTACCGGTACAGCCAAACCAGCCCCGGCTATTCTCGAAATTTTATCAAAAACGCCAAGCCCCGTTAAAATAGCAGCGATAAAAATTACTGTCGCTACTGTCGGGTTTCCAGCCTGTTTTTCGGGCACTCCCAGGTATAAGAAAAGATTAAGGATCAACTGCCCTAAAAGGCACACCGTTCCTCCGGCCAGAAAAGCGCTGACAACGTTTTTAAAAAGGGGCGGCCGCGGCTTTTTTTGTTTGTTCCAATCATTCAGCCATTTCTCATCCAGCAATAGTTCTTCGTTATGGTCTGATTTCTCTTGGGACATTTTTTTCACCCCTTAGAAAATAATATGTAAACCGCGGCGGTGGCATTTCTTAGCTGCCGGAATACCCGGCAGCGTCAACCCCGCGGTTTACTATTGACCTTACGCGAAATTTTTACTTATCTATCTCTATCCTCTTCAACTCCGAATGCCAGTTTGACATTTGCTTTGTACCCTACAACTTCACCGTTTTGCACGTTTGCCGTTAAATTTAGCACTTCTACACCCGTAATATGATCTACTGTTTGCGAAGCATTTCTAACAGCACTTTTAATGGCATCTTCCCATCCTGAGTTTGACTCTCCAATTAGTTCAATTACTTTGGCGATTTGCACCTTTAAATGCCCACCTTTCTTAAAATATTTTTAAGTGTAATCTGCAAACGTGTTTAGTTTTCCTCTTTTTTAAAGTTCTATTCCGCGGGGACAAACATCCACATAATTTTGCGGCAGCTTTTCCTGCGCGAAACTGCAAACAGGCCTGGAGCGTTTTGGTGCTTCCTCTTCCCGGGGCGACCAGGAGTAACTGAGGAAAAAAGACATCATAATCACTACAATGAGCATGAGAAGCAAAAGTAGAATAAAGTAGCGCGGTTTTTTTTGCACTTTTTTCTCCTCAAAACGTATCTGTTACCATTATTTTTACGGTTATAGTATCCCCTTGCACTTTTTTTTTATTTGAGGTTTTCCCTGCTAAAAATAAAAACCCCTTTTTTAAGGGGTTGGCTGTTTTTCCGGTAAATAAATTTTAGCGGAAGGGCTTTTGCCTGAAGAACTTTGTTATTTTTTGCAGCAAAGGAACGCGAATTATTACTTCCAGGTAAAGATCCCCGGCTTCTCCTCCTCCTTTTCCTCTTCCGCCCAATCCTTTTAATCTTATTTTTTGGCCGCTTTTGATATTTGGAGGGACTTTAACAATTATTCTTTGACTTTTTCCCCATTTTTGACGGATATATTCGACCTTTCCCCCTTGTTGCGCTTGTTTGGGGTTTAAAAAAAGGAAGTCGTAAAAGTCCCTGCCCCTTTCCGCATATTTTATCCCAAAGGCGTTCTCCAGCCTATGTTTTAAAAAGTTGTTTAAAAAGCTTCCGTAAAGGATAAACCCTCGTCCGAAAAAACCCGGACTGCGAAAAACAAACGTTTGGTATTTGGAACCATAAAATTCCTTAAAAATTTCGTCAAAATTTCTAAAACCAAATGCCTTGGACATTTCCTCCAGTATCTGGTTTATATCTGAACCTTTAAAAATATCCTCATCTGAATAACTTTCTCTAAATTTCTGAGAAGCAAAAGAGCCATAGCTTTCTCGGTAAGTGTCGTATTCTTTCCTTTTTGCCCGATCGGAAAGGACGGCATAAGCTTCGTTAATTTGCTTCATTTTCTCTGCTGCCGCGGGGTCTTCTTTATTTCTGTCCGGATGATATTTAAAGGCCAGTTTGCGATAAGCGTCCTTTATCTGCTCCGGAGTTGCATCTTTACTTACTCCTAACAATTGATAGTAATCCTTGGCCATTTTTTTCATCCTTTACTATTACTATAAAAAGATGATTCCACTGCATGAGAAAGCATATTTCGTTTTATGCAACAGAACATCATTATATGCGTGGAATCAAAGATTAAAAACGCGAAATTATTTGGAACTGTTCTTTAACTTAGCAAGTATTTCCCGTTCCAGGCGCGAGATGTGAGATTGGGAAAGGTTCAAAAGTTGTGCTGTTTCCGCCTGGGTTTTTCCTAAAATATGGCGGAAAACAATAACCTGTCTCTCCCGGTAGGGAAGATTGATAAGTTGTTCTTTCAGAAAAAGATTGCTGTCCATGTCTTCCCAGGTAAGAATTTTGCCTTCACCCAATTCGGGGTGCTTCAACTGAAGGGACTTTTCGTCCAGGGAAGCAGGCGGATATTGCAATTCCATTAACCAGGCTATTTCTTCCCTTTCCAGTCCCATTTTTTCGGCCAGCTCCTCCAGGCGGGGAGCTCTTTGCAGCTCTTGTTCCATCTTTTTTTGATTTTTGAGTAATTGAATATAATGTTCATAATAAGAACGGGATATTTTTGTTAAATATCCGCTTTTGCGCAAGTAAGAGCGGATTTCCCCCATGATGAAAGGAACTGCGTAAGTAGAAAAACGTGTCCCCCTATCTGGGTCGAAATTTTGCAGAGCCTTTAACAAACCGAGGCAACCTTCCTGAAAAAGATCGTCATCATCGTCTCTTCCCCGGGAGACCCTTTTAACCATGGCGTGAACCAATGGCAGGTTTAAAGAGAAAAGCTCATCTCTGGCCTGGAGATCGCCGTTTTTATTTTTGCGGAATAAATCGCTTCTTTCCTGTTCTCCTTTTTGATGCGGCATTTTTATTTCCCCTTTAATGGTTAGACCCGTCTGTTTTGCCAAAATTTTTGCTCATGGTGACCACAGTTCCTTTGCCCTTTTGGGACTTTACAGTTAAACGATCCATAAAATTTTCCATAATCGTAAAGCCCATTCCCGAGCGTTCAAGTTCCGGTTTATCGGTATAAAGGGGCTCCATGGCCTTGGCAATATCCTCTATGCCTTTTCCCTGATCAGCAACCTCTACTACCAAGGTTTTATCCTCTGCTGTTACTTTAATACTTATAATACTGTCAGCGTCATCATAAGCGTGTAAGATACAGTTTGTTACTGCTTCCGAGACTGCTGTTTTTAACTCGTTCAGCTCTTCCAGAGTCGGATTCAGGCGTGCAGCAAAAGCAGCGACCACGACCCGGGCAAAACTCTCATTTTCTGATCTCGCCGGTATTTCCAGACGCATATAATCCATTTGTTACACTGGCCTTTTAAAAGCCAGTTTTGCACCTCCTTTTAAATTGTATTTCCTTAAATTACCTGTTTAAACTTCTAAGGCGCTGCTCTCTTTCCGGACAAGGGGAATTATTTTTGATATTCCTCCCATTTGAAGTATTTTCTGAATATGTGCTGCTGCTCCGCAGATTACAGTTTTTCCCCCTTTGGCTTTTACCTGCTTGTACCTGCCCAGAATGACGCCGATACCTGAACTGTCCATAAAAGTAACGTTTTCCATATTAACGATTAAATCCCTGACAGTACCTTTTTCCAGTTCATTTTCTACAGCATCACGAAAAATTTGTGCGCTGTGGTGGTCAAGTTCCCCTTTAAGCCTGACGATCAGTTTCTCTTTTCTTCTGATCAGCTGTACTTGCATTCTCGTCTCCTCCCCTGTTGGACTACTGGAAAATAATTCTGCATTTTAGAGTAATTTCCTGCAAAAAAAATAAAGCCCCCAAGGGCCGATATATTATTTTTTCAGCGGCCAAAGAGTATCCACATCTGCAGATACCGCTTCAAAAGCTGACTGAAAGAGGCTTTCCCGACATTTTCAGAAGCAACAAGGGGTACTTCCTTTAGTATTTTCTCCCCGTCAACAACCTGCAGCGTTCCTACTTTATCACCCTTTAGCAGGGGAGCAGTTACCCTGTTGGGGAGAATAATTTTGGTGGAATAAGCTCCTTCTTCTCCCTTGCTTAATAAAAGGCTTACTGTTTCCGAAGTGACGATATCCACTTGCAATAAATTTCCTTTGTCAACGGGAAGAGTTTTTATTTTTTCGTTTTTCCCGGCCAATTGAACGCTTCTGAAATTGGCAAACCCATAATCCAATAATTTGCGGGCTTCCATGTAGCGGATGTCGCTGGTTGGTGCATTGAAGACGATAGCCAGAAAGCGGGAGCCGTTTCGTTTTGCCGTTGCCACGATACTGTGCAGGGACTCATCGGTATAGCCTGTTTTTACTCCGTCACAACCCTGATAGTAGCGGATCAGCCTGTTTGTATTGCTAAGATAGACTTTTCTGCTTTTAATCTTACCTTCCAGAAAGTTTTCGTCCAGCCAAATTGTACTCCATTTGAAAAAAAGGGGATAAGTAAGAAGTTCCCGGGTCATGATCGCGGTATCATAAGCAGTAGTGTAATGATTATCGTCATGTAAACCGGTAGGGTTGACAAAATGTGTGTTTTTCATTCCCAGTTCCGCGGCCCGCTGATTCATCCGCTCAACAAAGCCTTCCATGCTTCCGGCAATATATTCACCCATGGCTACAGCAGCATCATTTCCTGAGCCCACCAAGATCCCGATTAACAGAGACTCTACATCCACTACATCTCCTGCACTCAAAAAAATCGTTGAACCTCCGAATCCTGCCGCTGTTTCTGTAATCGGGACTTTATCCTGAAGGGAAATTTCCCCTTTCTCTAAAGCCTCAAGGGCCAGCAGCGCGGTCATTATTTTAGTTATACTGGCGGGAAACACTTTTTCATGTTCATTATGGGCAAAAATAATTTCTCCCGTTGATTCCTCCATTAACAGGGCAGCTTTTGCTTGTAATGCAAATTCTTGGGCAGCTGCGGTGTTTGTTAAAAGAAAAGGATTGACAACTACTAAAATTGTTAATAAAAAGGCGATTTTCAAATAGACGATTTTCTTGAAGTATTTTTTCATAAAAAATCCCTCCTTGCTCTTATAAAATATTATCCCCGCGATTTTTTTATTTATCATTTTTTTATTTATAGAATGAAAAAAGCAGGTGGACTAGGTCCCGCCTGCTTTGCCGGAGTTTAAGGGTTAAAAAGATTTTACTAACTGGGGAAAGGGGGAACAACGCCGTGAATCAATGGAGGCGGCTCTACCCTTTCATCAACAATCAAAAAAGCATTTGTCAATTCTTTCACGGAGGCGGAAAGGGTATCTTCTTTGTTTCCATGAAGGAAGGCAAGTATTTCACCTTCTTCAACGCTGTCGCCGACTTTGTGAGTTAGAAGAACTCCAACACTAGGATCGATTTTTTCTCCTTTTACCGACCTGCCGGCTCCTAAAAGAACAGCAACCCGCCCTACCCGCAGAGCGTCGATTTCCCTCAGGTATCCGCTTTTTGGAGCTTTGATAGGTTCTATATAAGAAGCTTTGGGAAAAAGATCGGTATTTTCCAGGTACTCCAATTTCCCGCCCTGAAAGGCAACCATTTGCTTAAATTTTTCCAGGGCCACTCCGCTTTTAAGGAGTCTGGCCAATTCCTCTTGACCCTCCTCCGGATCCCGGACTTTCCCGACGAGAGCCAGAATTAAGCCTCCCAGGAACAGGCAGAGCTGTTCTACTTCCTGCGGTCCTTCACCCTTTAAGACGCTTAAAGCTTCTTTCACTTCCAGAATATTGCCGACGGCAAATCCCAGCGGTTGGCTCATATCCGTTACCACTGAGACGACCCGTTTGCCCATTTCCTTGCCGATGCGCACCATGGTTTCCGCAAGGTGAAAGGCTTTTTCCTTGCTTTGCATGAATGCTCCCCGGCCTGTTTTTACATCGAGCAAAATTGCTCCGGCCCCGGCTGCGATTTTTTTGCTCATGATTGAAGCAGCGATAAGGGAGATATTTTCAATGGTTCCTGTCACATCCCTCAGCGCGTACAGCTTTCCCTCCGCCGGGGTGAGGCGATCTGTTTGGGCCATAATAGCTAAATTATTTTGGCTAACCAATTCAGAAAACCTTTTAATTGTCAAATTGGCGCTGAAACCGGGAATGCTTTCCAATTTGTCAATGGTTCCTCCGGTAAAGCCCAGACCTCTTCCCGATATTTTTGCCACCGGAACTTCAGCTGCTGCAACAAGGGGCGCCAGAACAAGGGTAACCTTATCCCCCACTCCCCCGCTGCTATGTTTATCCGCGACAATTTTTCCCAGAGAAGAAAAGTCCAGCACCTCTCCCGATTCAGCCAGGGCTGCCGTAAAGGCACTCGTTTCTTTGTTATTTAACCCCTGGAAAAAGATTGCCATAAGTAGGGCAGACATCTGGTAATCGGGAATATTTTCCTTATTATATTCCTGAATTATAAAGCTGATTTCTTCTGCAGAAAGGCTCTCTCCATCCCTTTTTTTTAAAATTAAGTCCAAAAACCTCATGACTATACCCTCTCCTCAAAAAGTGTTTCCGCGAAACTTTTGCCGGACAATGTGGGGGGGCAGCCCATTAATTCACAGACCGTTGCCCCCATATCGGCAAAAGATTTTCTGATACCCAGGTTAGCCGGGATAATATGGGGGTTGTAAAGGAGAAGCGGGACATATTCCCGGGTATGGTCCGTTCCTGGAAACGAGGGGTCGCACCCGTGATCTGCAGAAATGACCAATAAATCATCCGCCTTTAAGAGTTGCATGGCCTCGCCAAGGAATTGATCAAAATCCTCCATCGCGGCAGCAAAGCCGTCAACGTCGTTTCTATGGCCGTAGAGCATGTCAAAGTCAACAAGTGTGGCCCACATGAGCCCCTGAAAATTCTCCCGGAGTCCCTGCCGGAGTACATTAATGATCTCCGCATTTCCCGAAGCAGGAAAGTGACGGGTGATTCCCCGGTCAGCAAAGATATCTTTTACTTTTCCCACTGCAAACACCTGGTAACCCGAGCCGGAGAGCCGGTCTAAAAGCGTCGGGCCCGGAGGTAAAAGGGAAAAATCCCGCCGCCCGGCTGTCCGTTTAAAGCTGCCGAGTTCTCCGCTAAAAGGCCTGGCAATAACCCTGCCGACTGCGTGCTTTCCGGTAAGAACTTTTGTCCGCGCAAAAAGGCACCACTGATAGAGAGTCTCCGGGGGGACTATTTTTTCGTGTGCCGCGATTTGAAAGACGCTGTCAGCGGAAGTATAGACAATGGGAAATCCTGTTTTCAGGTGTTCTTCCCCGAGGTCTTGAATGATTTCTGTCCCCGATGCGGGAATATTGCCCAAAACTTTTCTGCCGATCCCCTCTTCAAAAAGTGAAATTACTTCATTTGGAAAGCCTTGGGGGTAAAGGGGAAAAGGTTCTTGAAGAACAAGTCCGGCAAGTTCCCAGTGGCCTGATGTGGTATCCTTTCCCGGGGATGATGATGCCATTTTTCCGTACGCACCAACAGGGAAGCGCGCTGTATTGGACCCGGGAAAAGAAATTAGTTTTCCCAGACCCAAAGAAATCAGGTTAGGTATATGCCAATTTTTTATTGTTAAAGCAATATGGCCCAGGGTATTGCTTCCCTGGTCGCCATATTTATCTGCATCCGGCAAAGCCCCGACTCCTGCACCATCCAAAACAATAATAAAAACCCGATTAATTAAAATAAATAAAGCCTCCTTTTTTAGGCACGGGGATGGGTCTGGTTGTAGACCTCTTTAATTTTGCTCCGCGCAACATGAGTATAAATTTGTGTGGTTGAGATATCTGCATGTCCGAGCATTTCCTGTACTGAACGAAGATCAGCGCCGTTTTCCAGTAAATGGGTGGCAAAGGAATGGCGAAGCGTATGGGGAGTAATATCCCTACGTATCCCCGCTTTAAGGGCATACTTTTTTAAAATCTTCCAGAACCCCTGCCTGGTCAGTCTTTTCCCCTGCTGATTTACAAAAAGGGCTTTTTCATCCCGTGCTTTTAAGATTTTTGGCCTGCTGTTTTTAAGATATTCGCGGATACTCCGTATGGCAGCAGATCCCAGGGGGATCATCCTTTCTTTATTTCCTTTGCCATTGCACTTAATAAAGCCCATCTTTGTATTGACAGCGTTTACATTTAAAGAAACAAGTTCGGAAACTCTGATTCCTGTTGCATAAAGGAGTTCCAGCATGGCTTTATCCCTTAGTCCTATTGTATTTCCGGTCTCCGGCTGTTCCAGTAAAAGTTCAATTTCTTCTAAGGAGAGAACTCTGGGCAATTTTTTTTCAGTTTTGGGGGCTTCCAGTTCCAGGGATGGATTCTCGGTAATAAATTGTTCCTTTAGGAGAAATTGATAGAAGGAGCGGATGGAAGCCAGGTTCCTGTTTAGAGTAGAGGGAGCAAGGCCCTTGTCTTTTTGTTCCCCTAAATAATCTGTAATTACCGCTCTGGAGATCTTTTTAACATCCCTGATGTTTTTCCCCTGTAAAAAAAGAAAAAACTTGCGCAGATCCCGTTGATATGATTCCAGAGTATTGTTGGAAAGCCCCTTTTCAACGGATAGAAAATAAATAAATTCCTTTAATAGCCTTTCCATCCAGGGTTATCCCCTTTAACATAATTAAAGCAATTTTTATAAGTTATTCCACATGACAGTTCCTAAATCCTCTTTAAAAAAAGATTTTTCCGGAAGATTAAAAGAAAAACGAAACAACCAGGCGCATAAAAACCGGAGATAAGTATGCTTCAAACAGGCCGCCGGCAAGAATAAAAAGAAATACAATAAACATGTAAAAACAGTACTCGCTAAAGTGATTTGATACTGTTTTCTTATACACAAACTTTTTTTTCCGGCTCATGTACGAATAGGCCGTTGCCGTTGTTGCAGCAAAAAGAAATGCCGGAATTAAAATAATATTGTGGGGAAAAAGCGCGGCCAGGGAGAAAAGCAATCCCCTTAAAGAAAAGTTGTAAACTGTGAAACCGACAGTAAAGCCAAGGGCTAATCCTTTTAAAAGCAAAGTAAAAAGAACAAGGGGGAATCCTGGCCGGAATAAGCCGAGAAACCATGTGAGGGCCAGAAAGGAAATATTCTTTCGGTAGGATGCTTTTAAAAGCTGAAAAGATTCCAGGTTTTCTCCGAGGCGCAGGCTCTGTAAAAACGCGCTAAAGGATGATTGCAGGTTTTCCAGCTGTTCAATTTTAAGGAACCTGAGGATGAGGGCGCCTGCGACGATACCAGCTAAAAAAAAAGAAGTTGCAAAAATAAATATTCCCAAATGATCTCTAAAATATTCCAGCAACAATCTGCGCAGTGATTTCAAAAAAATCGCCTCTTTTGGTTCTTGGCCTCCCAAAATAATTGGTAACTGCTCAGAAGTTAATGAAGAGTGAAGCTGCTTCACGAGACTGAGCAGTTACTAAAATTGTATTACAGTAAGCCAAGCTTTAGAATAAGAGGGAGATTTAAGTTTCAAAAAAAGAATTTGCCGGTAAAAACTGCAGCTGCCTCCACGGCTGCAAAAAAATCCGGATCTTCCTGTATGCTTCTCCCCATTGTTTGCATTCCGGGAAAGGTGTAGCTCATTTTCAAAGGCGGTTTTTTAACCAGTACTAGTCTGTGTTTTCGGGGTAACCCGGATTGAATAAGCTGCCGGAAAAGTATATTCCTCTTTTTTTTATTAAGAAGGGGAAAAGGAAGATAAGCTCTTGTGGAAGAGATTTCTGCCAGCGCAGTAATGGAATGGTGGCTTAAACCGTAATGCCTGGAACGTTTGTCTGCAAAACTAATTCTCGGTATAAATATGGGTATTCCCTTAAATTTGTTGACCCTGTCAATATGTTCACCCTGTTCAATTCCGCTAAATCCATATCTGGTTCCGGTTCCGACTACTCCCGGGCCGGGTATGAGAAGAATAACATCTGCCTTCAGCTCTTCCTTTGCCGCAGTCAAAGCCGTATAAACGTTGACAGTTTCAATATCTCCGCCAAAAGCATGGCCGCAGGTAATTGTTCCGGCCAGCATGCCCTCCCCTTTCAGCCTGGAAACAGTATCGCTGAGATAAAGGGGCAAAGAGGCGCTATCGGTCATCACATAAACGATACGTTTACCGGAATATCTTTTATTGAACAAAAGAACAAAAGGTGCGATCATGCTATGAAGTTCGCCGATAACAACCGGTGTATTTTTAAGACCGCAATATTTCTTTAATAAAATGTCCGGGCAAATTTCCGGCAGCTTTTCCTCATAAGTATGCACCTTAAACTGAAGCGGCGTATAGCGGAGTTTAATAATATGACCTTGCGGTGAAAGGGGTAAATTCTCCCTGGCCGGATTGAAAAGGACAAAATGATAGCCGCCGCTGCCAAGGCTAAGCCTGACTGCCGTTGTATTTAAAAAAACCCGTTGCCCTGCCAGAACTTTCCCTGTTAGCTTTGAGTAGTTTAAAGCTTTTTCTTTCCCAGCTCTACCTGCCAGGGTAACTTCCAGGCACTGGATTCCTTCCCTTTCCCAAGAAATTTTTTCGACGATTCCTTCTTCAATACTTATCATTAATTTTTCCTGCCTGTCCGTACAAGCAAATTGCGGGAGAGCTTTTCTTCAATGATGCTGTTCAAGGAAAACTTTTCACAGAAGAGGTGTACAAAAAGCAAGAGCAAATTTAAAACAATAATTGTCTTTCCGGACAAAACAAAAAGGCTGAAGATACCTAAGATTCCCCCCAGCAGGTATGCTCCCGTATCCCCCAGCATAATTTGTTTATTTAATTCCCAGGGAAGATAAACGAGGAGTACTCCCCAGATAGGGAGCAAAGCCCAGGCAAGGTCCCGGAAAAAGATGACAATAACGAAAGAAATGAAAAAAAATACTCTTGCCGACCTGCCGGGCCTTGTATCCAACAGGTTGAAAAAATTTGAAAGCAAAGCTAAAAAGAAACCGCCCATGATCCATTCGATTAAGTACCCTTCATTTATTCTTGAAGATATAAAAAAACCGAGCAGCAGTCCCCCGGCGGCCTTATAGATCCCGGTGGATATTCCTTCTTTTTTCCAAAGCTTCATTAGATGGCCCTTTAACCCTTTGCATTCCTTCTCTCCCCAAATATCATCGATAGCTCCCAAAAGGGTAATTCCAAAAAGGTAAAAAAACAGTAAAGCATACGGAAGCGGCAATTTATTGGGCATCCTGCTTAACAAGTAAAAACAGAACAGCAAAGAAAGGAAAAGAACTGCCCCGCCTGCTGTGGCAATTTTTTTCCCTTCAAAATTTGTAATGAGCAATTTTTTTTGAGCCTGCCAGTTAATAAAAAAGGAAAGGCTCAGCCGGGTAATTATTATTGGAAGAAGGATTGCCGTTAAAAGTATCGCGGAATTAATCATACTATCTCCTTAAAGTTTATCAGCGGGCTATTCTTTGGCTGAGCAAATTCAGGATTTCCATAAATTGTTTTCCCCGGTGAAGAAAAGATTTGAGATCATTCCCACCACAGCGGTGAGACATGTTCACCGGTATTTCTTTTACTCTAAACCCTTTTTGAATACTTTCGATGGTCAGTTCCACCTCAGCTGCAAACCCTTCGGCGCGAAAATTTAATAGGTCCCATACCTCTCGCTTTAATACCCTTTGTCCGGAAAGGGGGGCCAGCATTTTTCTGCCGGTGAAACAACGGATACCCCAATAAGCGAGGGATCTTGTCAAGCCCAGGCCGACCCGTTTGCCCGCTGTAAACGAGGCTATCGCCATATCGGCTTCGTCTGCCAGGACAACATCAATTAGTTTTTTAATTTCGCGGGCAGTTTCTTTAAGATCCGCATCCACAAAGGCAAGGAATTCCCCTTTGGAAATGTAAGCTCCTTCCCGGAGAGCCTGGCACTTCCCTCTGTTAATATTGCTCCGGCAAACGATAGCTCCTGCTTCCCGGGCTTCTGTAGATGTATTGTCGGTAGATCCGTCATCGCAGACGATAACTTCGTTAATCTCCGGAATGGCGAGGAGTGTCTCAACTGTTTTACCAACCCAGCCTTCTTCGTTGTAAGCGGGGACAATGGCGGATACCCCCATACCAAACTCCTTTTACATATTTTGAATTAATTCCAGAAGTTTTAACTTCCCGGGCAAGTTATCTATTCTACATTCTCCGCTTTGAAAATTTTTTCCTGACACTTCTTGATAATCTTCCTCAGCAGAAGATATAAAAAAAACAGATTTTTGTTCAAGGAAAAGGTTTTCTACAATAGCGGAAAGAAACGGATCTAAGGTTCCTGCGACAAATATTAGTTCTTGATGGAAATTTTCCCCTTGCTCTTCTTGAAAAAGAGGAGGGCTGTTTTCATATAATGTTAAGATCTGCTGCTCGCTGAGGCAAGCAGGCCAGGTTTTCTGCCCGTTTAATATTAAGCCGGCAATAAATCGAGCGGGATCTTCCGGCTCGCTTTTTGCAAGAGCAAGTTCAAGTTCATCCCAGCTTATATTTTCTTTAAACAAAAACACCTGGTACCTGCAACCCGTCAATTCCAGAAAATCCTTTAATTCACGGGAAAGCTTTCCCTGGCAGAGCACTTTGACCACATGTCCGGCAAGTTTATTTTTAACAAAAAAGGGATTGAAATATTCCTCTTCCAATGCCCTCCAATTGCTGATCTCCTGGTTTAACCGGTTCACTTGCTCAAGATAGAGTTTCGTTTCTTCTTTGAAATACTGGATTTCATTTTGCAGTTCCTCGATCACCGAAATTTGGTTTAACACCAGAGCGTTTACACCCATTGAAGCGCCGATTAAAATTCCAATTCCCAAGGATAAAAAAACTGCTACAAGAGATATGAGATGGTTCTGACGGTCCAAAGGTATTATCCCCTTTATATTAAAGAAATTTCATCTTCCAAAAAAATAAATATAAAAAATGACGGACAAGAGGTGACAGGGCAGCCAGGACTACTATGGGAAAAAGAGCTGCTGCGAGAAGTACGGAAAAGGATTGCCATCTTAAATTTCCCCTGTAAAGGTGTGCGAGCCCTTTGGCATCAACCAGCTTTGAGCCGATTTTGAGCCTGACAAGAAAAGTAGAAGCCATTCCCTTCCTCCCCTTTTCTAAAAAATCCAGCATGTGAGAGTGAGAACCTACAGCCACAATAAGCGCGGCTTTTTGCTCATAGGCCAGTAAAAAGGCCAAATCCTCGCTTGTCCCGGGGGCTGCAATAGTTTTTGCCTTCAAGCCCAGGCGGGATATCCGCGCCATACCCGGCGCCCTGCCGTCGGGATAAGCGTGAACAATTATTTCCTCCGCCCGGGAAAGGGTTGCATCTTCTACGCTGTCCATATCGCCAATAATAATATGACAGTTAAAACCCATCTCCTTTAAGGCGTCAGCTCCGCCATCGACTCCTATAAGGACAGGTTTCACTTCCTTTATGTAAGAAGCTATGGCACGCAGATCCTTTTTATAATTTTTACCCCGGACGACAATCAAAACATGCTTTCCTTCAATCTTGGTTTTAAGCTCAGGGATATCCAGCTTTTCCAAAATGAGTTTCTTTTCTTTGCGGGCAAAAGCAAGAGTATTTTGCACAAAAAAATCCAGCTTTCGGGTTAGATTTTCTTCCGCACGAAGCATGTGGTCGGCGAGTATTTCTTTTTTCATTACTCTTCCCTGTGCTATTTTCTTATTGGAGTGAAAAATTGTATTTCCAACAATTGTAAGAACTTCTCCTTCCTCCACCTGGGAGAAAATATTCTTTCCCACCTTATCAAGAATGAAAATGCCTTCCTCCAGGAGAATTTTTGCTCCCTGGGCAGGATAATCCCCGCTAAAGGTATTGCAGGCATTGATGACTGCTTTCACTCCCCGTTCAGCCAGTTCTTGCGCCGCGAGTTCGTCAAGGTCAGGGTGAGCTATAAGGGCAATATCTCCCGAATGCAATCTTTTGCACAGGGCTTTAGTTTTAAAATCTTTTTTAACAATGCCTTTTATAAAAGGTACTCTTTTCATAATGTTAGTATGGGTAATACTTAATTTGTTTATAAGTAGCCTTAAGAAAACAATAAAGCACCATTGACGGTGCCTTATAGTTAAACGGTATAACAAATTATTTCTTAGACTGAGCAGTTACAAATTTTAACTAAAGAACTTTATAATCGTACCTTCTATTTTTTAAACGTATTTTGTCGGCAACGAGGGCAATGAATTCTGAATTCGTCGGTTTGCCTTTTTCAGTATTAATTGTATAGCCGAAAAACTTTTTGATCGTTTCAATGTTGTTTCTGGACCAAGCTACTTCGATGGCATGGCGAATGGCTCTTTCTACCCTGCTGGGCGTTGTTTCATACTTTTCTGCGATCCTTGGATATAAGATTTTTGTAATGGAACCAAGAAGTTCAATTTCTTCCGCAACCATGGAAATGGCATCCCTCAGATAAAGGTAACCTTTTATATGGGCGGGGATGCCGATTTCATGGATAATATCAGTTATTTCCTCAATATATTTTTCTTTATCGTTTTTGGGAGATACGGACTTAACCGAAGCAGAAACTGTTTTGGGAACCGGTGCATTTTCTTTGCCCAGCTGACGGATTCTTTCGGCCAAAATTTCCAAGTTAAATGGTTTTAAAATATAATATGATGCTCCAAGTTCCACTGCCCGGCGTGTAATATTTTCATGCCCAAAAGCGGTCAGCATGATCACTTTGGGCTGCGGGAAAAGGTCCATGTTGTTAAGTTCTTCCAAAACACCGATCCCATCTAAATGAGGCATAATAATGTCTAAAAGAATAATATCTGGTTTTTTTTCTTTAACAATTTCCAGAACTTCTTTGCCGTTATAGGCGTTGCCTATAACCTCCATATCCTCCTCTTTTTCAAGAAACTCAGACAAAAGGTCGTTAAATTCCTTATTGTCGTCAGCAATTAAAATGTTTAACATAGCTTCTCCTCCTTTTCCTTTAGCAAATTTTTCCTAAAATAATTCGACAAAGAAAAGTCTATTCCTTCTTTTTTTAAAAAAAATTTTGATATATTAATAAAATATTTTTTAGGAAACAGGTAATATTTTGCATTCCCTTGCCATCCATTCGGCATAAATGCCGTAACCCCTTGTAGGATCATTGACAAAAACATGTGTTACTGCTCCTACAAGTTTTCCGTTTTGAATAATTGGGCTGCCGCTCATGCCCTGAATAATTCCACCGGTTACCTCCAGCAAATTTTCATCAACTACCCTGATGATCATTCCTTTATCTCCGGGTTTATTTTGATTGGCCGTTCTTTCAATTTCTATCTTAAAGCTCTGTATTTTATTGCCTTCAATTACCGTAAGTATTTCGGCAGGACCCGGCTCGACTTGGAAGGAAAGGGCAAGGGGCAGAGGGTCCGGGTACGGCGTAATATGCTCGCTAATATTGCTAAGTCTTCCGTAAATGCCAAAGGGAGTATTCTTTTCAATGCTTCCGACGATATCTTTTCCTTCTCTGAAAATGCCGGCTTTTTCTCCGGGCTGCCCTCTCTGTGCTGCCTTTACATCAATTACATCAGCCCTGACAATAACCCCTTCGTTTATTTCGAGGGCTGAATTTGTATCAAGATCTGTAATAATGTGGCCAAGGGCACCATAATAATTGCTTTTGGGATCATAAAATGTAAGTGTTCCTACACCTGCCGCATTATCGCGGATATATAAACCTATGCGGTATTCCTGGTCTTGCGGCCAAAAATATGGAATGACGGTTGCCTGTAAAATATTTCCCTTTCTGTTGAGCAAAAAAGTTAATGGGCCTTTGCTCGATTCCCTTTTTATTATTTCTTCCGCCCTGTTCACATCTCTCAGGTTAATACCATTTACTTTCAACAATATATCTCCAATTTGAATTCCGCCTTCTTGGGCTGGAGAAAAGGATTCCGTTTCCTTTTCTAAATAATAGTAACCTGCAACTATAATTCCTTCCTCATGTAGTTTAATGCCGATGGAATGCCCGCCGGCCATCACTTCCATCCCCGGCAGAACATTAACGGTGAGTTGTTTTAAGGGAATTAATCCCTGGAATAGACTTAATTCCAGAGTAACGTCTCCTTGAGTTTTTCCTTTCAGGGAGATGTTATTGTTGAAATTTAAACGGCTGAAAGTGCTCGAAGTAAGAGGGCTGCCGTTAATATCCAGAATTCCTTCTTTATCTGCTTTAATATACAGATCCAGGGGGAAACGAACTTGAAAAGAGTGTTCCTGGCCCTCAAAAATGCGGATATTATCATCCAAATGCAATTTTATCTCATAGGGCAGAAAGACGAGGAATAAGAGGGAAAATACGCAGGCGAGGACTAAAAAGGTTTTAATCTTCGAATTGTCCTTAATATCCAATGCTGAAAAAACCTCCTTTAAGGAAATCTTATTTAAAAGTAAAAGCACTTTTAAATTGGCCTCCAGGAGGCTTTTTTATGCTTGTTAAGTTTGCCTAAATGAAGTTATCTGTCACAAATAAAAGAAAAACCCTCTTTTAAGGGTTTAATTAGTATTTCATTATTTATATTTAATTAGAGTTTAATTAAAAATATTTTAAAAAAGTTCTGGATTAATTCTTCTTTTTAATAATTCTGCCGCGTGTTTTCTGGTGATTTCACTATTGCTTCCGTCCAGCATGCGGGCAATCTCCAAAACCCGGTCCTCATCATTGAGATATTTAACTCTGGTGGCGGAGCGGCCTTTTTGTACTTCTTTAAAAAGATGATACTGATGATTGGCCAGGCCGGCAATATGAGGACTGTGGGTAACACAAATAATTTGATGCTTCCGGCTTAATTCGGCCATTTTGTTAGCCACGCATTGTATTGTTTTCCCGCCGATGCCGCTGTCTATTTCATCAAAAACAAGGGTTGGAATGCGGTCCTGTTCAGCAAGGATGCTTTTTAAGGCTAACATTACCCTGGCCATTTCACCTGCAGAGATAATTTTGGCGAGAGGTTTGGGATCTTCGCCAGGGTTGGCAGAAAAAAGAAACTCAACTTCTTCCGAACCGGTGTCCGTGAGCGCTTCTCGAGTTTTAAAAGCCGCGGAGAACGTGCCTCCCACAATTCCTAAATCCTTGAGGACATTTTCCACCTGCATTTTAAGGTTTTGCGCAGTGGCCCTCCGAATTTCGCTGAGCTTTTCGGCAGCTTTGCGAGCTTTTAACTCAAGCTCGCTGCATTCTTTTTCCAAAAAAAGGGCTTCATCTTCGTTTGCTTGTAGTTTTTCCGCTTCCTTCCGGCACTTTTCGGCAAGCAAGAGGATTTCCCCCACTGTTGCCCGATATTTTCTTTTCAGATGACGGTAAATTTCCAAACGGCTTTCAATTTCTGTTCTTTCTTCAGGGTAATAATTAAGAGAATCCTGGTAATTATAAAGTTCGTGTCCCAATTCGGACAGGTTGGCCGAAACCTCATTTAAAACGTTGGCGAATTTTTCCATCGCAGGATCGATTTTTTGCAGTGAAGCAAAGTCGTCTGCTGTTTTATTTAAGATATCGATAATGGAGGCAGCGTTTTCGCTTCCGGAATAAATTTCCGTATAAGCCCTCTGAACAATATGAAGCATTTTTTCAAGGTTGTCCAAAATGGAAAGCCTTCGATTCAGGTCGTTTTCTTCCTTTTCGCTCAACGATGCTTCCGTAATTTCTTGATATTGATACAAGAGCAGTTCCAGTTTATTTTTTCTCTCAGCGGAGTTTTTTCCAAGGGATTGCAGCTTTTTTTGGCTGTCTTTCCAGCGGGAAAAGAGCTGCTCATACTGGTTTTTTATCTGAGAAAGCTCAGATTTGCCGAATTCGTCGAGAAGAAATAAATGTTGCTCCGTTCTTAACAGGGATTGATGGCTGTGCTGTCCGTGCATATCTACAAGAAAACTTCCCACTTCTTTTAAAGTAATCAGGGGAACGACCCGCCCGTTAATCCGGCAGAGATTGCGCCCGCTCAGGGAAATTTCTCTGGAAACAACAATCTCCTCTTCAAAGGGGAGACCGTTATCTGCCATTAATTTTTCTAAAGCCGGGTAATCCCGGGGCGGGGAAAATACAGCCTCAATAAAGGCCTGCTGACATCCGCTTCTTACCTGCTCGGAAGAAGCCCGATCTCCCAGGACCAGTCCCAATGCCCCAATAAGAATTGATTTTCCCGCTCCCGTTTCTCCCGTTAAAACATTGAATCCGGGGAAAAATTCCAGGGATAGGTTATCAACCAGAGCATAATTTTTTAGGTGAAGATATAAAAGCACGTCAGGGTTGCCTCCGCTTTACATAGTCAAAAAATAATCAGCAGCGACTATGTAACTGCTTAAAAGGTTAATGTATAAGTGAAGCTGCGGGGACGGTTCGAGCGTCTCCGTAGCGAAGCGAAGGAAGACGATGGAACCGTCCCCCTGCTTCCGGTATAGCAGATTATCTCTTAAACTGAGCAGTTAATAGATCAGGCGTCCAAAAGTTTGTCGTGCAATAGTTTATAAAAATTGCTTTTTTGAAAAGTGATGACTCTGGTCACGCATTCTGCTTTTTTAACGGTAATTTTATCCTGATAGCTTAGTGGAAAACCTTCCTGACCGTCCATGGTAAGAAATATATCTGCAGATGATGTGGCCACAATTATTGTAATAATATCGTTACTGTCAACGATAACCGAGCGCTTGTAAAGAAGATGCGGACAGATTGGTGTAACAAGAATGACATTTAAAGACGGGTTGACAACAGGGCCTCCTGCTGAAAGGGAGTAGCCTGTCGATCCTGTTGGAGTGGAAATAATTACTCCATCTCCGGGATAGCTTTCCAGAAAGTCGTCATTGATAAAGGTATCAAGCTTGATTATGCGTGAAAAGGGCCCCCGGGAAACAGTCGCGTCATTTAAGGATATGGAGGAAAAGACGGTCTCTTCTTTGCGAGTAACTTCTGTATGCAACATTATCCTTTCTCCAAAGGAATAATTTCCCTCAATAATCTTATTTAAGTAAAAATCCAACTGCCCCACTTCAATTTCTGAAAGAAAGCCTTTGTGTCCCAGGTTAATTCCTAAAAGAGGAAGGCCAGTAAAGGCCAATTCCCTGGCAACTCTCAGAAAGGTTCCGTCACCTCCCACGACAATAACAAGGTCTACTTTTTCAGGCCAGGTTTTAAATTCTTCAATGGGAGACGGCAGTTTAAGCAAAGGAAGCTTTTCCGGAAGAATATAAATGGGAATTCCTTGCTTGGCGAAGAAATTTTTAAGGCAATGAATGACTTCCTGTGTCTTTGTTTTTTGCCAGTTTGGAACGACTCCAATACCCTTCAGCATTTCTTTTTGCCACCTTCTTTTTCTTTCCTGCCCCACAGGTCATGAAAAGCTAGGGAAACTACAGTAGAAATTCTTGATTCCAGCTCATCTTTTTTTATTTCCTGGTCATTTTCAAAATTTGTCAGATAAAGCAGATATTCAATATTTCCTTTCGGACCTTTTAAAGGAGAATAAGTAAGTCCCGCAATCCGGTAGGAAAGCTTTAAGGCGAAAGTTAAAACTTTATATAAAATTTCCTTGTGGACTAAAGGATCTTTGACAACTCCTTTTTTGCGGACTTGGCCGGGAGTTGCCTCAAATTGGGGTTTGATCAGACAAATGATTTCCCTGACGGGAAAAGCAGCAATTGCCGGTAGAATGAGCGTTAGAGAAATAAAAGAGACATCAATGGTAACCAGATCGGGAATTATGGGGAAGTCTTCTTTTTTTATCAAGCGGGCATTGGTCCGTTCCATGTTGATAACTCGATCATCATTTCTTAAGGACCAATCCAATTGTCCGTAACCTACATCAAGGGCATAGACTTTTTTGGCTCCATGCTCGAGACAGCAATGAGTGAATCCCCCTGTTGAGGCACCAATATCGAGGACAATTTTTCCCTGCAAGTTGATATTAAACTGTTGCAAAGCCTTTTCGAGCTTCATCCCCCCCCTGCTGACATAGGGATTGCAGGAAGCCCGTAGTTCAATCCGGGCTTCGGAAGAAAACAATAGGCCTGCCTTATCCTGTTTTTTCCCGTCAACATAAACATTACCAGCCATAATTTCTCCCCTGGCCCTGCTTCTCGTACTAACCAGCCCTTTGTCTACCAGCAGGAGATCAAGACGTTTTTTCTTTTCAATTTTTGGTTCCATTTTCTTTACCAGACCTTTTGCCCGTTAAAACACATTTTTCCGCTTGCAGGGCAATCCCTTCCCCGGTGAGGTGATAGAGCGAAAGCAGATCATCTCTGTTACCATGGCCGGTAAAAGGATCTTTTAAGCCCATCCGTTTTATGTAGAGCTCATTTAAAAGTTCTTCTTCTTCAAGCATTTCCAAAACAGCGCTTCCAAATCCTCCGGCAACAAGATGTTCCTCGACAGTTAAAACACACCTGCATTTTCTAGACCAACTGCAAATTAGATCCCGATCCAGAGGCTTGACAAACCGCGCATTAATAACGCAGCTTGAGATTCCTTTTGCTGAAAGAAGCCGGTGGGCTTCCAAAGCCGGGGCAACCATTGAACCGATGGCAAGAATTAGGATGTCATGCCCTTTTGTGAGCAGTTCCCCTTTTCCAAGGGGAATAAGTTGGGGAGTGCAATCGGGTGGTGTTGTCCAGCCCCGGGGATAGCGAATAGCTGCAGGGCATTTTAGCGATAGGGCGGTCTTTAACATGGAAGCAAGCTCCATACCGTTGGAGGGCGCCATGATGACGATTTCCGGCATCGCCCTCAGGTACGAGAAGTCAAACAGACCGTTGTGGGTTTCGCCGTCCTCCCCTACTAAACCGGCTCTATCCAGGGCAAATACCACAGGAAGTTTTTGCATGCAGACGTCTTCAAGGATCTGGTCGTATGCCCTTTGTAAAAAGGTGCTGTAAATGGCCACTACCGGCTTCATTCCTTCAAGGGCCAGTCCTGCAGCCATCGTCACGGCATGCTGTTCGGCAATGCCTACATCAAAGGACCTGTCGGGAAATTGTTCAAAAAATTTTTCCAAACCTGTTCCCGCGATCATGGCAGCGGTAATGGCAACAATGGAATTGTCTAGGGAAGCTTCTTCCCTTAGAGCAGAGCCGAAGACCTCGCTGTAGGTTTTATAAGCCGGAGCAAGGCTGTCGTCTTTTATAGCCATGCCCGTTTTTTTGTTAAACGGGCCGATACCGTGGAACATAGGGGAGTTTTTTTCAGCATACGGGAATCCTTTTCCCTTTTGAGTAACGACATGCAACAGCACAGGGCCTACCAAACCCTTGGCCTGGCTGAGCATTTCTCCTAAACCGGCAATATTATGCCCGTCAATGGGGCCAAGGTAAGTAAAGCCAAGCTCTTCAAAAAGTACTCCCGGGACGAGGAGGTACTTGAGGCGGTCTTTTATTCGCTCCGCTGAACGAACTACGGATTTTCCAATAGCCGGGATGCGTCCCAGCACCAGTTCAAGATCTTCTTTCAGACGGAAATATTTGGGGTCTGTTCTTATTCTGGCCAGGTATGATGTCAGGCCGCCGACGTTCCGGCTGATGGACATCTCATTGTCGTTTAAAACAACAATTAGATCGGTTTCAATATGACCGGCATAATTAAGGGCTTCCAAAGCCATACCTCCTGTAAGTGCCCCGTCACCGATTACAGCAATAACTTTAAAATCTTTACCCTGAAGATCCCTGGCAAGAGCTATACCCAGGGCTGCGGAGACAGATGTACTGCTGTGGCCGACATCAAAAACATCAAAGATGCTTTCTTCCCTTTTAGGAAACCCGCTTAGCCCGCCAAAGGTTCTTATGGTAGGAAATTTTTCCCTTCTTCCCGTTAAAATTTTATGTGTATAGCACTGATGTCCCACATCCCAGACAATTTTATCATCAGGAGTATTAAAAGTGCGGTGGAGAGCGATGGTCAGTTCCACAACACCCAAATTGGACGCCAGATGACCCCCTCTGCACGAGATGACATTGACTATCAGTTCCCGGATTTCATGAGCAAGTTTTCCCAGTTCATAATAAGACAGCTTTTTTAAAGCGCTTGGATCGTTGATCCTTTCCAGAATCGTCCCCAAAGGATCACCGCTTTTCTTTATTTTTTTTCTGTTTACCTTTTTTCTTGCGAAAAATAAAGTTGTCAAGGGTTGTCAGCATTCTTGCCGTAAAAAAAACGATATGGTTCGGGTTTCTAATGGCAATGGTTTTTCCATAGGCTTTGCCCCCCACTGTCAGAGCCGAAACCAGGCCGGTGAGCAGGATGCTCAAAGCTATTTCGTTAAGATTTGGTCTTTTCAGTGTAAGGTTAATAATAATAACTGCAGCCACTACGCCGCTGACAATACCTGAGATATCGCCGACGACATCATTACAAAAGCTTGCAACCCGATCTGCGTTCCGAATAAGGTAAATTCCTTTTTTGGCACCGAAAATTTTTTTGGAGGCTTTAGCATGAAATGGTTTTTCACTGGCAGCTGTTGTTGCTGTTCCCAGAATGTCAAATAATATTCCAATAAATATTATCAGTAAAAGTAGTAAAAAAGAAAAAACAATTGATTGAAAACTCCGAAGCAAGAAACGCGTTACCAGCGTCAAAGAAATTGCCAAAAAAAAAGTCCACAAACCGACTGAATAAACCCAGTAACTAGTTTTTCTTTTTTGCCCCGTGTTTTTTTTAGGCAAAAGGAACACCTCTTATATGTAACAACACAGGTGGTAACTCTATGGGTAAACATTGCGGCTTCAGGTCCAGCAGGTTTTCCCAGATGACCACCCGGTTGTCACCAACCCGGCAGTTTCCTTTTAAGGCCATCTCTGCAGTGTTGCCATCAACAGGGCTGGATTACCACTAAGTCCACACTTTAATCCCCACAGAGTCTCCCTCCCGTGGGAACAGCCTAGGAGATTTCCTCCATAACGCTTTTACTGCTCCTTAGCCTCTTTTGCAGTTTTGGTTTCCCAAGGTATAAAACCTTTCTCCCCCAAAACCACTCAAGGCAGGCTACACTGTGCACAGTATCCGCCGCACACAGGTTCTACTCTAAGCCGTAACCATTTACCGTACGGTAATACGCCACGAACTTAGGTCTCCGCGAAAGCAGGGTCAACGCCTACATGCCTTTGTAGATCGCCCCATCCTTCTTAACTCCCAGCACCAACCCCCGACTGGGCTTCGGCAGCCAGCACAAGGAACTTCATCGATGTGCCCTTAAGCGGATTTTTAGGCCCGCCTTCCAGAGCAAAGCGCTAACTAGGATACTGCACCACCTGTGTTTTCAAATAAATTATAACATAAGGATTCTTCTATCTCAAGATTAGCAATTAATAATCCCTGTAAAGCATGAACCTGATGAGCTTTTTTAGGATGTCCGCCCGGTTCCCGTAGTAATCAAGAATTTTGATAGATTCATTAAATTTATGATCCCGTAATGCTTTTGATTCTTTCAGGCCAAAATGAGATAGATAGGTTGCTTTTTTTAATTTCAAGTCTGCTCCCAGGTCTTTTCCCATTTTTTCTCTATTTCCTTCCAGATCCAGCAGGTCATCTACCACTTGAAATGTACTGCCGATAGCGTTGGCGCAAGCGGTAAGGCGTTCCAAATCGTCATCGCCACCGCCCCCGAGAATAACGCCTATCCGGAAGCATGCAACCAGAAGCGCGCCTGTCTTGTGTGAATTGATGTAATCTATGGTTTCTGGCGCAATATTTTTTCCCTCTGATTCAAGATCCACGATCTGCCCGCCAATCATTCCCTTAACACCGGCAGCCCGGGAAAGTTCTCCAATCACTTTCAACCTGACTTCAGCGGGCACTTCCGTTAGATATGAAAAGACGTACTTGCTGTCTTTATCTTCAAACCCTTCGCGGCTCAGAATGTCAAAAGCAAGGGTTAAAAGAGCGTCTCCAGCTAGGATGGCTGTTGCTTCCCCAAATACTTTGTGGGAAGTAAGACAGCCCCGCCTGTAATCATCGTTGTCCATGGCGGGGAGGTCATCGTGAATCAGGGAATAGGTATGAATCATCTCCATGGCACAGGCCGGAGGAATGCCCCTTTCCGTTTTTGAACCAAATAGCTCGGTTGTTAAAAGAATCAACAGAGGGCGTATTCGTTTTCCCCCGGCAAAGATGCTGTAACGCATGGCTCGGTTAATTGTTTGGGGATACTCCTTTTCCCCTGGGAGGAAATAATCAAGGGCTTCGTTTATCAATAAAATTTTATTGCTTAAAACTGTCTGGATCATCTCTTATACCTTTCCTCTAGGATAGATTAAAAGGGCTCGTCACAATTTTCCGGCTCACTATTTTGTAAGAATTTCTCAACTCGGAATTCAGCTTCCGTCAGTAGCTTGCGGCAGTGTAAATTTAGCTTCATGCCTTCCTGGAAACTTTGCAGAGACTCTTCAAGGGACAGTTCTTCTTTCTCCATCTTTTTAATAATGCCTTCCAGTTTTTCTAAAGCTTCCTCAAAAGTTAGCTTTTCGATTTTATCTTCTTCTTTATGCATCTTCAATTCCTTTCTTCTCCGGGAAGCAACCTGCTTTTTAGAAGATTTTTAACTTCGCATCCGGCTTCTCCATCTTTAAAAATTATATTTATCTCCTTTCCCGTTTCGAGCTGTTCAATTCTGCGGATGAGGCTTCTTTTATTATCTGTAACCAAAGCAAAACCCCGCTCCATTATTTTTAAAGGATTGAATGCTTCCAGTTTTTCTTTTAAATGTTCCACGCGCGTCTTCTTTAACTTTAATTGCATATTGAAAATGCGGTTAAAGAGCCTTTCCATATCGTCTATCCTCTGATGGCCGCGATTAATTTTATCCTGGGTAATCCTTATTAAAAGTGTTTCGGAAAACTTCTCCAGTTTCATCCTGTTTCGCTTGCAAATCTGGCTCCAAATCTCCAGGAGGCGTTTCCTTTTACTGCTCAGTTCCTGAAGAAGTACCCCCAATTCCGGGGCCACCAGTTCTGCTGCGGCTGTTGGGGTGGCGGCTCTAACGTCAGCTACGAAGTCGGCTATGGTAAAATCCGTTTCATGTCCAACCGCGCTGATCACTGGAATTTTTGCTTGGAAGATTGCCCGGGCAAGTTTCTCATCATTAAACGGCCAAAGTTCCTCCAGGGAGCCTCCGCCTCTCGTAATCACAATAACATCAAGTTCAGGAATGGTGTGCAGTTGTTTGATAGAATTTATTATTTGTGCGACCGCCTCGTTTCCCTGGACGGCTGACGGACAAAAGATAACCTTTACACAGGGGAATCTTCTGCAAAGAGTGTGCAAAAAATCTTTGACAGCAGCTCCTGAAGGTGATGTGATTAAGCCTATTTTTCTGGGAATTAAAGGCAAGGGCTTTTTATGCTGGGGATCAAAAAGCCCTTCTAAGCGGAGTTTTTCTTTAAGCTGCTCAAAGGCTAAAAAGAGCGCTCCCGGCCCTTCCGGTTCCAGCTTGTCTATGTAGAGCTGATAATATCCGCTGTGTTCATAAACCGAAATATTTCCGCTGGCAAGCACTTTCATCCCTTCACAGGGCAAGAATTTTAATTCCTTATTCTTGCCACGGAAAAAAACGCAACGAAGAACACTGCTTTCATCTTTAAGGGTAAAATACATATGCCCCGATGGCTTGTGCAGTTTAAAATTGGAAATTTCACCGGCAATGCAAATATTTTGCAGAGTCGAATCGCTTTGAAAAAGGAGCTTTAAGTAGCGATTTATCTGGGAAACCGTGAAAATTCTTGCGCCATTCATCAATTTTTTACAGCCTCTATTAAATTATCACAGCAACTTATAAGGTTCTCCCTTCACAATCTATATTCCTTCTATATTCCTTCCGAAAAAAGAAAAAATTAAAAAACATAATTCTTTAAAAGGAGGAAGTCTATAAGGATTAAATCTATAAGGATGAAGTCTAAAGAATGAGGCCTTTGCATTGTAACGGAACTTGAAGCTGCACTCTTATTTGGGAATTTGAGTTTCCAGGCGGATTTTATCGAGAACTCCATTTACAAAACGGGCTGCTTCTTCATCCTGGTAACGCTTGGTCAATTCTATCGCTTCATTTATTACTACTGCAGGAGGGGTTTTTTCCGAAAACAACAACTCGAAGAGGCCAAGGCGAAGAATGTTTCTGACCGGGGCTGCTAAACGCTCTATTTCCCAGTTAATGAGATAACGGGATAAGAGGCTGTCAAGCTCAGGTAATTTTTCCAGGGTGCCCAGGACTAATTCCTTGAGAAATAGTTGTTCTCCTGCTGAAAAGGTGAAATTGTCGATAGTATAAAAAAGGGCCTTTTCCGGATTGTTTTTTCCTATATCGATCATAAAAAGCGTTCGAAAGGCCTGTTCCCTGACCCGTTTTCTCCTCAAGCTTTCTAACTTCCTTTCTAAAAAAAAAATTAAAACCACCCCGGCAGGTGGCTATTAAAACCGGTTTTGACGGTTCCAAAACCGGTAAAAAAAGTTTTGCAAACTTTCGCTTTTTTCCATTCTACCTCCTAGAAAAATGCCGATGAGAATACATAAAATAATAAAAATTCCCTTCCAGAATCCAAAAAAAACAATAATAATCGCTACGAGTAAGCCTAGTAGGCCTCCCAATATTTTTCCCCAATTTTCCTGGATAAAGAGAATAAAATTATCGTTCAACTTTACTCCCACCTTAAAGGAGATTTTTCTGAACTTTATCTTGTGCGATATTTTCAACGAGGACTTTTACTTCGGCAACGCTGCTGCCGCTGATTTCTTGAGTATAATTCCTGACCGTTTCTTGAAGTTCGCGAACCAAGGCAGGAATAGGAAGATCAGGAATAGGTTTAATTCTTAAATAAATTACCAGACCCTGCTCGGAAGTGTCAATATGCGCGCTGATTTCCCTTATTCCCTTGACTTTTTGCGAAGCGGCAAGAACCATTTTCTCTATGGCTCGAAAGGAAATACGAACTTCACCTATTTCGTTGAAAGATACTATACTTCCGGTTCCCTTCTTTTTTACACCGGGCGAAAAAAAGGCTAGCAGCAATACTCCCGCAGCTAAAATTAAAAAGCCAAGGGCAGTATAAGTAAAGTTTCCCTCCAACCAATAAAAGCCGTAATTTTGTATACCTAATTTGGGAAGGATTTCCAGGGTTAAAAGAATTAACCAAAGACCGCCAAGTATGATCATGATACCAAGAAAAGTAAAGAGAATTTTTTTAGCCAACACCATGTCTCCTTTCAAGAAAGGGAAACTAACCTCCCGCAGAACGACGGGAGGCTAGCTTCCACGCACAATTACTTAAGGCCGTCTTCTTCCGCTTTCTGCTGCTGCGGAAAGCTAACACCCTGTACATGGACATTTACCCTCACAACTCTTAAACCTGTCATATTTTCAATTGCCTTTTTGACATTTTCCTGGACAGCCCATGCTACATCAGGTATACGGGATCCGTAACGGACAATTAAAAACAAATCAACTGCAGCCTCTTCCTCGCCAACCTCCACCTTTACTCCTTTGGCAAAATTTTTCTTTCCAAGGGCTTCAGCAATTCCACCTGCAATACCGCCGCTCATACTTGCAACTCCATCTACTTCCGTTGCTGCCAGGCCGGCAATAATCGAAACCACCTCATCTGCAATGCGAATGGACCCTAAATCTGAAGGAAGTTTGCGCCCTTCTTCCATCTATTGCCCCTCCTTAAAAAAATATTAAAATTAAAACAGCCGATTAACCTCTTAACTCTCAGGAAAAAAACGTAAATATTTAGTCAGATTATTATAACATAAAATACTTAATCCTTCAAATTCAGCCTGTTTTTCCACAGAAATTTTCGTTTTCTATTTATTCCTTACTTATGCTGAATTACCTGGACTTCTTCTCTGGAAACGCCGGTAATTGCTGCAACTGTATCAGAAATTCTTAAAAAGTCGTTTTCCGAAAGGCTTTCAGCATGTATCATCACTGTGGCAATGCCCTTTCCACTGAACAGCAGGGCATCGGAGTAGCCCTGGGCTTTAATCATATTTTCTACAATTAATTCCTTTTCCATTAAATCAACCAGGGAAAGGATTTGCTCTTCAGCTTGGCGCCGCTGTTCCTCTCCAACCTGCTGATTATTGATCATCTCGTTAAGCATTTCCAATTCCTGGCCCCTTACCCTGTCCCGCTCCAGCCTGTATTCAACAAAAAAGGCATGAGTATCGTCAAATTTCCATTGAGACGGATCATCGCTCAGATCGCCGGCGATCATTGGTTTCAGCAAATCCTCATCCGGGACAATTTCTATGCGGCTCATTTCCTTGTTCAGACCGGCGACAAAAAAATATGTTACAAGACCTACCAGGAGAATACTTAGAAACCAAATTCTTTTTCTGCCCATTTAACAGAGGCCACCCCCTTTCCCTTTACTTTTGCCTTACATCCGCTTCGCCCCAGGGAAGAACCGCTATTCGATGAGCAGGCAAACCCATTAGGCTTTGAATTGCACGCAGCACTTGCAAACGCAACCCCGCGTCTTCTGCTCCCTTGGCTACAACCATAACTCCTTGTACCCGAGGCTTTTTCTCCATTAAAAGCAGAGCTTTTTCTTGGCCACCCCCTTCCTGGAGCAATACATATTCCTCTTTGCGGGTCTTTTCGGTAATATCCCTCATCCCTCCTTCTGTATCTCTTTCCGTTGTTTCTTTTGTACTTTCTTCCGCAACCTGGGCAAAAACCGCTTCTATGCCTGTGTTAAAGGTTATCAGGACGCGAACATTGCTGATACCGTCTATCTCCTCCAGTATATCTGTTAATCTTTCATTTAATTCTTTTTCATAACTGTTTTGAATCTGGCCGGAGGAGTAGTTAAGATTTTCGGCCTGACTGTAATTGTGATTAACTTGTTTGGAGTAGGAATGGATGAAAGAACCGGCAAACATAAATACTATTCCCAAAAGCAGCAAAATTAATAAAAACGAATTTTTCTTTTTCCCCTGCATTCCATCCCGGATTTTCGCCAAAAGGTCAAGGGCATTCCCAGTAAATTTTTTCTCAGGCATCTTTTACCCCCACTTTATTTTTATTTTAAAATTTGGACATTAACGTTATCAGCGGAAAGCTGAAGAAATGCAGCAAGGTGTTTTTCGATGGCCCTTTCTTCCAGCCTGTTTTCTGTCTTTTCTTTATCAGCGGAATTAGCCGGCAACAGCTCTTCTTTTTCGTCAGTTTGATGAATCTTGATGCTTACTTTTTGCACTTTAACCGTTTCACTTCTTTCTTTTTCTTTATTTTCATGAACAATGGCAGAAAGCTTCTCCACTGTACCAAATTTTTCGCTTGAAGGGTTTTCATTTAAGGTTAAGTCAAGCTGGAGCAGTTTTTTATCGAATTTATCCGCCAGCTCATTTTCAAGCAGCTTAAAAATATTGCTGCGGTAGTTTTGCAAGGCCAGGGCCATGTTTTCTGCGCGCAATGCTTCTCCTTCCGCGAGAATCTTCTCCAGAGAACTGCTATCTGTCCCTGCTTCCGAAAAAATAGTCTCCTCATCCCACAGAGGAGCCATGTGCATAATTTTTTGCAAGGGTGTCAGGACGGTAAAGATTAATAAAATACCTACTAAAACCCTAAGATAACGGCGAAAAATACCCTGGGGAAGGATCATTTCCAGAAGAACGGTGAGAAAAAGCAGGATAACGATGTAGCGAACAAGGCTGCTAATTAGATCGATCATCTTAGTCTCCTTTTAGCGAAGCATGACCGTTGCATTGCTGGCACCGATAATGATTGCCGTTCCGATAAAAAAAGCCAAGGCAACGGTAGCAACAGCAGCAAAAATTAGTACCAGGCAATTGCTCATCGTTTGCAGCGCTTCTCCCAGTGCCGTTTCCCCCAGCGGTTGGATGAGGGCGCCTGAAAGTTTGTAGATTATTACCAGTGCCAGAAGCTTTAAGAGGGGAAAAACAATTATCATTGCCAGCATTACCAGGCCTGCAACGGTGGCGCTGTTTTTGATGAGCAAGGAATATCCCAGAACTGTTTCTACTGAATCGGCCAGCATTTTTCCTACCACAGGTATGAAGGTGCCTGTCATATACTTGGCTGTGCGCAGCGTCAGAGCATCTCCAATGCTTCCTGCAACTCCCTGCACAGCCGTAAGGCCTATAAAAAGCGTCAGCATCAGGCCGAGGGACCAAACGCAAATATCCTTAAAGATATCCGCCAGCCGGCTAACTTTAAAATGCGGAGAGAAATAGTTGGCCAGATAAAGAATCGTCGCAAAGAAAATAAGGGGGAAAATTGCGTTGCGGATCAGGGATGCCATCAAATTAACAGCAAAGATTATGAGGGGATGAAACAGACTGACCGAAGTTATATGCCCGAGAGAAGCCATCAGCGCCATTAACGTAGGGACCAGTGCCAGCATGAAATTCGCCATTTTTTCAACAGCATTTTTCCCTGTTTCTGCGGCCAAAGTAAAGCTTCCCATAGCTATGCCGAGCAACACAAAAAAGACAATGATTTCCGTCAGCGAAGCAACTTCTTCGCTCCCAAAGGCTCCCTGAAGGTTTTTAAGCAGGGAAGCTGCCACAGCCAGCAAAAGGAGTTGCCCGAGTAAATGAATATTGGCCAATATCTCTGAAAATAAATACCTGATTAATCCTCCGGCAATTTCACCAAGACTGGGCAGTATGTTGCCTTTTTTGCCGTCCCAGATATTTTCTATGCTCCAGGAGGGTAAAAAATCCTTCATTTCTTCTTCAACTTCATCCCAGTATCTTTCGACCTGTTCCCATCCTGACGGCAAGTTGCCGCTGTTTTGATTGCTATTTCCCTGTTCAAGGGGATCTGCCGAAAGTGCTGCAACTGTTATTCTGCAAGCAGCAGAACAGCGTTTTTCTCCGTTTCCGAAAAAAATACAGGGACGGGGAAAGAAAATAATAAAAATAATAATAATTAATAATGCAGGTTTTATCTTGTTTTTTCTTAATACGGCCGGCACTCCGGAACTCCTCCGCCTGGTTTTCCCCTTTTAAGTTTTATCAGGGGATAAAATTAATAATTCCTTCCATTATGGAAACCAAAATGGGAATGGCCATGATAAGGATGATAATTTTTCCGGCAAACTCAATCTTTGCGGCTATATTTCCTTCCCCGGCATCGCGGCATACCTGTGCGCCAAATTCGGCCAGATAAGCCACGCCGATCACCCTTAGAAGAGTGCGCAAAAAAAGGGGACTAACATTGGCTTCCAGGGCTATTTCAGTGATTAAATTAATGACCATTTTCAAATAGCCCAGAAGATACACGACAATAATGACACCAACCGCGATTGACAGCAGTTGGCCGATGTCAGGACGGCTCTGGCGGATGAGGATAATAAAAATTGCCGCAACAATTGCAAAACCGACTACTTGAATGATTTCCACGAGATCACCCGCTTAGAACAGGTTAAAGATGACCCGGATGCTGTCAAAGAGATCTCCCAGCAATCTTAAAACCAGAAGAAGAACGATCACAACTCCGACCAATGTCAGCATCTGAGCTTGTTCTTCTTTTCCCGCTTGTTTGAGGACAATGTTCAGAACAGAGATAAAAATGCCGATGCCTGCAATTTGAAAGAGAAGGTCTATGCGTAAAACGTCCATTTAAAATCCCCTTTTCCCATAAATTGTCTGCGGTGAAAGCTTGGCCTTTTTTTAAAAAAGAAAAAGCACTAAAGTAGTTCCTCCGATTAAACCAAGGTATTTCCATAACCTGTCATTTTTTTGACTTTCTGCGCGTGCCTCTTCCAGGGCCTGTCTCAACAGTTCTTGCATTAAGGAAATCTGCCTTCCCTGTCCTTCTTTATCCCCGTGCCCCCAGGCAGAGCCAAGCCTCTCCAATATTTCCATTTGTTCATTTTTTAGGGACAGCTCCGGCTTACTTTTTTCCAGAGCGGATCTCCAGCACTCCAAAGCGCTTAGACCTTTTCCCTGGCGTAAGAACGAAGAAAAGTCAAAAAAAAGGGTCCCCACGGGCTTATTAAGCTTTTTTCCGATAGCCTGAAAGGCCTGGGGCAGGGGTGTCAGGCCGTAATTAACCTCTGCCCTGAACATCTCCAGACCCAGAATAATTTCCTCCAGACAGCGCACCCGCCGCTGATATAAAGCACAAACCTGGCATCCCATTAAATAAGCTGCAAAAATAATTAAGGCTGCCCCGGCCAGTTTCAGATACATGTTCTTTTATAATTCCCCCCCGGTATTTGCAGAATATAGAGGTAGCCCCCGTTCTCCTTCAATAATCATCTCCAATGTCCCCGGGCCCCTTTTATTGCTGAGAAAAATAAGCCGTTCAAAATAATTTTTCTCAAGTAGTTCCCGTAGTATCGGCCTTTGCATAACATCTTCCAGCAAGGAACCATGGGCGGAGGCGATGACCGTGACACCGGCATGAACGGCTTCCTCTACGGCCAGAGCGTCTTCCCGCCGTCCGATTTCGTCGGTAATAATAACCTGTGGGGAAAGGGAGCGCAACATAAGCATAATTCCTTCCGCCTTGGGACATGCATCCAGCACATCTGTCCGGAGTCCTATCTCAAGTTGTGGTATTCCCCTGAAACAACCGGCTATTTCCGAACGTTCATCTACAATCCCCACTTTTTGCCCTCTTTGTCCCAAAACCCCAATACCATCGCTAATAATTCGCGCCAGATCTCTTAACAGCGTGGTTTTCCCTCCCTGAGGCGGGGAAATGATGAGAGAATGTAAAATCCTTCCGGCCTTTCGGTCAATTAAAAAAGGAAACACCCTTTCCCCGACACCTTTGACCTGGCGTGCAATACGAATATTGAAAGCGTTAATATCGCGAATAGTTTTAATTGTTCCCTTTTCTACCACCGTTCTGCCGGCCAGACCTACCCGGTGCCCTCCGGGAATAGTTAAATAACCCTTGCTGATCTCATCTTCAAAAGCATAAAGAGAATAATTGCTGATAAGCTCAATTGTTTTTCTTAAATCTTCGCCGGATAAATGATAGGCTTCACTGGGAACGGCAACAGGCCCCTCTTCACCGAGATAAGATTCTCCTCCTGCCCAGCATATTATTAAAGGCCTGGAGTGCCTTAAGCGTATTTCTTCTGTTTTTGATAAAAGCTCACAGGGTAGATGCTCAATAATTGACCTTAATTTGGGGGGTAGAAAAGGACATATTTGTTTTTTTATATTTATGGAGGTGTCAAGCACCTGTTTTTCACCTCGTTTTCTTCTTTCTTGAGATCCCCTTGAAAAATACATATGGCAATGAAGATCTATTTATACCTATGGAGCTTTTTCTGCAAAAAAAAACCCCCCGCAGGGGGGGGGAGAGGTAAGCAATTGTTAATTACTATTGTCGTCTTCGGTTTTCTCTTCGTCAAGTTCATCGAGATCATCATCCCATTCTTCATCGTCGTTAATAAAAACAACTCTTCCGCAATTGGGACAGAGCACTTCAAAGGATTCTTCATCTTCCAAAATATCTTCATCAATAGTTACTTCCTGATGGCATTCCGGGCACTCTACAGTAAAGCTGACATCATGTTCATCAAAGGCATCTTTATCTTCCTCGTCATAATCATCATCGTCGTCATCATCATCTTCATAGTCTTCCAGCAGTTCCTCTTCGAGGTCTGTTAAATCCTGGTCTATCGCTTCCACATATGAGAAAAGTTCTTCGTAGTTTTCATTGAGCTCCTCCAGAGAGCGACCTATTTCCTCAAGAAGAAGAATCATTTGCTGAATAACCTTACCTTCTTTTGTTTCATCGCTGATACCAAGCCCTTCAGCCAACCCTCGAAGGTATCCCAATTTGGAATTCAGGTCGTCCATAGCGCCGTCCTCCTTTTCCTGTGTACATTTTTAATTAGGAAAACACAAACATTTGATATTCTTATTTTTAACTAAACACGCTCAAGATACTCGCCCGTTCGTGTATCTATTCGCAGGATATCTCCTTCATTAATAAAAAAAGGCACCTGGACAACAAACCCGGTTTCCAATTTGGCAGGTTTGCTTCCTCCTGCGGCGGTATCCCCTTTAAATCCCGGCTCCGTCTCCACAACGGCCAGCTCTACGGAATGGGGCAATTCTACGCCGATAACTTCCCCCTTGAAAACCATGACAAGCAAACGCATGTTTTCCTTTAAAAAATTTAAGTTATCTCCCAATTGATTTGCAGTTAGAGAAACCTGCTCGTAGCTTTCCGTATCCATGAAGATGTATTCTTCCCCTGCATTGTAAAGGTACTCCATTTCTTTCTTTTCGATAAGCGCGCGGGCAACTTTTTCACCTGCCCGAAAGGTTTTCTCCGTTATGGAGCCGCTTCGCAGATTTTTTAACTTGGAACGGACAAAAGCTGCACCTTTTCCCGGTTTGACATGTTGAAATTCTATGACCATATAAATTTCTCCGTCAAGCTCAATCGTTAACCCTGTTTGGAAATCATTGCTGGAAATCATTCATTAAATCACTCCTCTATGTAAAATAAACAATTTTAAAAATGGTAAGCCAGGCTTTAGTGCCTTTTACTTACTTACTTTTTTACTTAAATTGACAGTTCCTTTGGGGCTGAGGTGAGAATCTCGGGGCCGCTGTTTCGTAAAACAACCAGATCTTCAATCCTCACGCCTCCCCAACCTCTCATGTAAAGGCCGGGTTCGACAGTAAAAACCATTCCTTCTTCAAGGATCATATTTCCCTTTGGGGAAAGGGTTGGAAGCTCATGAACTTCCAGGCCGACGCCGTGTCCCAACCCATGACCGAAATAAGAAGCATAACCATATTTTTGAAAATGATCCCGTGCCAGTTTATCTATCTCTGCGCAGGCTTTACCGATCTGAAGATTGCTTAGAGCCAGTTCCTGAGCTTCCAGGACCATATTGTAAATTTCCCGCTGTTTCTTTGAGGGCTCGCCGATGATAAATGTACGGGTCATATCGGAGCTATACCCGCTGAAAACAGCACCAAAATCTATTGTTATCAATTCTCCCTCTTCGATAATCCTTGAGGAGGCCAACCCGTGGGGGAGCGCGGAGCGAGGTCCTGATGCCACAATAATATCAAAAGGATTTTTTTGGGAGCCTGCTTTGCGCAACCTATATTCCAGTTCCAGGGCAATGTCATCTTCCCGCATACCGGGTTTAACTAAAGGAAGAAGTTGCTGAAAGGCTTGATCGGCAATTCCGGCTGCCGCGGCAATCTTTTCCACTTCGGATTCTTCTTTGATAGCACGAATTTCTTCGACAAAACGGGATTGGGGAATTAATTCAATCCCCTGGGCAGCGGCTTTAAGCCGGTTATAGCTGCTGAGCGTCAGATTTGACTCTTCTACGGCAATATTTTTAATACCGCTTTTTAACAGAAAAGCAATCATTTCGTCAAAATTTTCGCTGCTTCCTACTTTTATTATTTCAAAAGAAGGGGCTTCTTCAGCAGCTTGTTGAAGATATCGAAAATCTGTATAGAGATGTGCCGTTTTTTCTGTGATGCATAAATAGGCACTGCTTCCGGAAAAACCGCTCAAGTAGAATATGTTGGGCGGATTGGTAAGCAAAAAAGCTTCAATATTTCGGGCATCCATTTTCGCACGAAGTTTTGTAATCCGGTTTAAAGCGGCTTGATTTTCTATATTCTCACCTCCCTTAATTCTGGCCGGCTTTTTTTACTATTCCCTCTGTCAATATCTAAATTCACCCCCCTGAGGAAAAAATCCTGTCCCAAAGGAAAAAAATACCGTTTTTTGTGAAGTTATTAATAATTTACCAATTTTGGGGTGGTGTTGTTGATATTCTTACCCTTCCCGTAACCGGGGTAACGATAATGTAGCGCTTGTCCCCCTGCTCTGACTTCAGAATTACGGTTCCACCCCTGCTGGGATGGCCCAGCGCGTTAAAATTAACATAAGGGTTGTTAGCAGGGTCTTTTTCAAAAGTTGTCGTACCCTGAAAGGCAATTCCCTCCGGCAGTTTAACAAGCTGTTTTTCCTCAGCCAAAGTTAGCTGGTAAAGTTGAGAGTACACAAAAAATTTAACCTGGCATATTTTGCCGGAGGTAACAGACTCGTTCCTGGCCAAGCGAAGGTCAACGGCCAGTTTCCTGGCCGCGCCTTCGAGCTTCCAGCCCGCCGGTACAGATATCCGGGGCAGGGCAATGGCCAGAAGAATACCGAGTAATGCCAGGGTTACGAACAATTCAATAATAGTAAAGCCTTTCCGGTTTTTTAAAATGGTCATTTGAAGGAAAAATCAGGCTAGATCTATTTCTTTGCAGAGATATACATCCTGGATAGCATGCAGGATCTCAATGCCTTCTTTCATTGGTTTCTGGAAAGCTTTCCTACCGGAGATAAGCCCCATTCCACCGGCCCTTTTGTTAATTACAGCTGTTTTTACAGCCTGCTGAATATCATTTTCTCCCGAGGGGCCGCCGGAATTAATCAGGCCTACCCGTCCCATTAAACAATTTACAACCTGATAGCGGGTCAGATCGATGGGATGGTCCGAAGTAAGCTCAGAATACACTTTTTTGTTGGTTTTGCCGAAGTTCAGCGCAGTAAAGCCGCCGTTGTTCTCAGCCTGTTTTTGTTTAATAATATCCGCTTCAATGGTGGCTCCCAGGTAATTGGCCTGGCCGGTCAAATCTGAAGAAGCATGATAATCCGTTGAATCTTTTTTAAAGGCATCATTGCGCAGATATGTCCAAAGGATGGTGACCAGACCAAGGGAATGGGCATAATGGAAGGCCTGAGATATTTCCTGTATTTGTCTGTTGCTTTCCTTCGAGCCATAATAGATCGTGGCTCCTACGGCAATGGCTCCCATTTCAAAAGCCTGGTCCACACTGGCAAAAAGAACTTGGTCATATTTGTTCGGATAGGTTAAGAGTTCGTTATGATTGATCTTGAGAATAAAGGGTATTTTATGGGCATATTTACGGGCCACGCTGCCCAAAACCCCGAGTGTGGAAGCAACTGCGTTACAACCTCCCTCAATGGCCAGTTTAATAATGTTTTCCGGGTCAAAGTAGATGGGGTTGGGGGCAAAAGATGCGCCTGCCGAATGCTCTACTCCCTGATCAACCGGAAGGATGGAAAGGTACCCCGTACCGGCCAAACGCCCGGTTGAGAACAAAAGCTGCATGTTTCGCAGTACGGATACGGGCCGGTCGGAGGCAAACATTACTTTATCGACGAAATCCGGAGAGGGGGTTATGAGTTGGTCTTTAGGAACGGTTTTGCAGGAATGGTTGAGCAGGTAATCCGCTTCTTTTCCCAGCAATTCAGTAATTTTGTCAATCATCATGGCTCCTCCTTTTATGTCAGCCTTTTTTCTAAATGCATAATCCTTTAATAACTAGCTTTACGATGCTAGTTTCACTGTCATATATATTTCTATACTGTAGAATAATTTCCTGCCTTTTTAAAAGTTGCCGTTTAAGGTAATGCTTGGCTTCATATTAAGGCCCCTGCTTTCCGGACCATTGTTCCGGGAACAACCGGCAAAACACGGTGGCACCTTAAATCCTGCCTGGAGGTATCGCCGGTTATTTGAAAACCGTCCGGGAAAAGGTAAGCGCCGGGTTCGAGGAGCAAGCCGGAGGACAAGATTTCTTCCCGTAGATAAACGCGCACCCGGCCGCCCGAGGGGTGAAAAAAGCTCAAGCTTCCTGCCGGAGGATATAAGTGGACATTTTTTTGAAAAACTACTGTCCCGGCTTCAATTCCCAGATCATTTTCAATAACCAGATTGCTCTTGAGAATAACCTGCTCCGCGGAAAAAAGGGCACCGCCGTCATTTTCGCTGTTTAAGATTAAGGCGGAAAGATTGGGATCGCCCAGTGAGACGGCACCTGTTCCTATGTGGCGGTCAGCAATTATTTCTCCGCTTTCTTGATCATACCAGCCCAATGCCGCGGCGTCCGTACAACCGGAAGACCCGGGAATGGATTGAAATTGTACAATAATCTGCTCAGCAACAACCCCTATTTTTCCGGTAGAGATTATTTGTACCTGGCGAGAGCCGTCTTCCTGATCAGTTGCACTCACATTTATCCGAATATTTCCCCCGGCAAAAAATATTTCCCCGTCTCCACAGTAAAAGGGATCGTGTTCCGCCAGTATGCCTAAAGCAATTTCAATTCCCGTTGCCGCAAGATAATAAGCCTGCAGACCGTCCCGCTGATTGACGGTTATTCTTAAATCCGTGCCGCTCAGATCCATTAGGGAGGTGCCCAGCATAAGCAAAGCGGTGCAGATCAGGACGGCAAATACAAGAAAAGAACCTTTTTGTGAGCGAATAAAGCCCATTTCCATCACCTTTTTTAGCGCATGTTCTGCAGGCAAACAGCGGAGCGCACTGTAAAATTGTGTCCGTTTTCGATTCCCTCAATTTTAAAGGTAAGAATTTTTTTTAGTTCATCCCAGTTCATGACAAGATTACCGATACTGTAGGCAATTTTATTTTCTGTATTGTTAATTAAAATGACGATTTCATTGTTTTTTTGCTTTATTGTATAAACAGCGGCATCTCCCGGGAGGCGGTATTTTATTTCCCTGCTGCTGATGAGCTGCAGCGTCTCCGCGTAGCGGAGTTCCCGGATGATAAAATCTGTTGCTATGCGCACATTTTGTTGCAGATCGAGGATTGCAGTGCCGGCTTGAAAAATGTTTGTGGAGAAAAGAAACAGGCTGAAGAAAGTACCTGCAAGAATGGCAAGGAGAGCAATAACGACGAGAGTTTCGAGGAGTGTAAAGCCCTTTTCAGTAGGTTTGGCCGGGAAACCGGCGCAGAACTTATTCTTTTCACCAGTGCTCTTTATGGACAAAGGCAGTAAATTTAACAAGCTGCTTCCCCTCCCCCTGGACGATTCCTACCTCCAGGCGCAGTCCATTGACCTGATAACCATTCAGCTCCAGCGTATCGTGGGTAATGTTATGATAGCATGTAAAATCCTCAAAGCCCTCCGGAACGACGGGGATTCCATTTAGCTCCGCCTCTTTTTCAATTAGCTCCTCATAGGAGCATCCGAGCAATGTTTCCATTTTCTCCTGGGCAAGCGCGGCAGCCTGCGTTGTCTTGCCGGCTTGCACCGAAGCAGCATGGCTGCTGTTAAAAAGATTAGTAAAAGAAAGAAGGATAATACTAAGCAGTCCTATGCTGACTACAACTTCTAAAAGTGTCAGCCCTTTTTCCCGGGTACAGGGCTTGTCAGATTTAACTTGCCTAAGCATATTAATTGCTCTCCGTAAAATTAAAGATAGAGATTGAAAATGCTGATAAGGGGAAGGAAAACGGACAGCATGATGCTGCCGACCAAGAGAGCGAGAAAGAGAATTAATGCGGGTTCAATTAAAGAGCCAAGCCTTTCTGCTGCATAGCTGACTTCAGCTTCATATACCCCTGCGGCACGGTCCAGCATCTCTTCCAACCTTCCGGCCTGTTCACCAACGCTTACCATCCCGATAATTAAAAGGGGGAAAAAACCCGCGGCTGCAAGGGTTTCCGTAACCCCTCCCCCTTTAGTAAGGGAATCCTTGATTTCATTGATGCGCTCGCTGAAAACGCTGTTGTTAATTACGTTTTTCGCCAGATCCAAAGCCTTTAAAATGTCCACTCCGCTCTTGAGCATAGTCCCGAAAGTCCGGCAAAACTGTGCCACCATCATCTTGTAATAGAGACGGCCAAAAAGAGGTATACGCAGCCTTAGACGATCCCGATAATAAATACCCTTTTTCGTTTTTAATATCCAAAGAAAAACCAGGTAGCCGGCTACGCCTGCGAGGATTACAAAATGCCAGAAAGCTCGCAACCCCTTTCCAATGAAGATCAGTACTCTTGTCAGCAGGGGCAGCTCTGCCCCCAAACTGTTAAAAGTCTCGGCAAAGGCCGGAATGACAAAAGCCAACAAAAAAGCGACTACTCCCAGGATAATAAGCAAAACGAGTTTTGGATAGACAGTCGCGGTTTTAATCTTTTCTTCCAGATCGTACTTATTTTTAAAGTATACGGCCAGCCGCTCCATGGTTTGCTCCAAGATCCCGGCCGTTTCTCCTGCTTCGACCATCCCTGTAAAAAAAGGCGAAAATATCCCCTTTTCCTTCGCCAGTGCTTCAGTTAAGGAACTGCCCTGTTCAACGCTGCGAGCTGCTGACCTGATCCCCTGTTTGAGCGGAAACGATTCCGTTTGCTCCGCAAGGATTTCCATGCCCGACAATACGGGAATGCCCGCTGCCAGCATGGCTGCAAATTGGTGGCAGATATTCATCATATCCCTGCTTCCCGGGCGCTGTTGCAGGAAAAAAAAAGATCTTGCAAGTTCAAATATTCTCCGCGCAGCTGCTGCCGGCTTATGGCTGCGCGCTGCAGGAATATCTCGTCCGGGGGCAATACTTGTTCGCGTTTTGTCAATGTTCTCCCTTGACATGTCACCTTTAACCTTTTCTTATGCTATTTTAAAAAATCAACCTTATCGGAATGCTGTTAATCTTTATCCTGCTTCCGGGAAAGATGAGAAAAAGCTTATAAAATAATAGATTTACCCTCTGCAGCTGCTTGGCAATTCTGAAAAATAACTTTAGCTTCCTTTTCAATTTGGAATAGTTCTTCGTCTGTGCGATGGGTAGCATGATGGAAAAAAATTAATTGGGAAACGCCGGAGGCGCGCGCCAGTTTGATTCCCTCCTGCCAGGTTGAATGCCCCCAGCCAATCTTTGTATTATATCCGCTAGTTCCTTCATATTCCGCATCGGTAAAATTGCTGTCGTAGATGATTACATCGGCACCTTGCGCAAGGTTTTTCAGGTAAGCATCAATGCAGGAGTAATGTTCCGTATCAGTAAGGTAGCAGCACGATCTGCCGCGGTAATCTATTCTATAGGAAAGGCCGCCGCCGGGATGATTGTTCTGCGCGGTGCTGATAAACAGGCCTTCTTCGATTTCAAGCCGGTCGCCGCTAAAAATATCGTTTAAATGTATCTTAGCCTTCAGCTCTTCAAAGCGCACAGGAAAATGGGGGAAAACCATTTGTCCGCGCATTAGATCGGCAAAGGAACGGTCAAGATTATTCGGACCGTAGAGATATAGTTCATTAGCCGGGAGATAAGCAGGCGTAAAAAAAGGAAAGCCTTGGATATGGTCCCAGTGGGTATGAGTAATAAAAAGATGGGCTTTGACTTTTTTTCTTGTCCCTACGAGATGGTTTCCCAGATTGCAAATACCTGTTCCCGCATCCAGAATAATTAGCGTTTCACCTGCTTCTACCGCCACGCAGGGAGTGTTGCCGCCATAAACCGATGTTTCTCTTCCTGGGACCGGACGGGAGCCGCGGACTCCCCAGAAAGTTATCTTTAATTTTTTTTCGCGCATAATGCAGTACCTTCCCCCCGACTTTTTTCCCTTATTTCTCTATTTAAGGAAAAAATTCGCCCGCTAAGGTGAATTTTCCTGCTTACGGAACATTTTTTTCATTTCAAGATACTCCGTTATTATTTTGCTCTAAGAAACGTTCTATAAAATCCAAATCAGCAGCATACTTTCTTACTTCATCCGCAGAAATTAGATCTTCTTTGTAGTACCCTTGAAGGGCCTGATCCAATGTCTGCATACCAAAGCGCATGCCGGTCTGCATTGCAGAATAAAGCTGGTGAAGTTTGCTTTCCCGTATGAGGTTGCGCACTGCCGGCGTGCTGAGCAAAATTTCCAGAGCAGCTAGGCGTCCTTTGCCGTCCTTGCGGCGCAACAGCCGCTGCGAGAGAACACCAGCCAGCGTATTTGAAAGCTGCAAACGTACCTGTTGCTGCTGATTGGAAGGAAAAACGTCGATAATGCGTTCCACCGCTTGGGGCGCGCTTGAGGTATGCAAAGTAGCCAGCACCAGGTGCCCTGTTTCTGCCGCTGTTATGGTGATAGAAATGGTCTCCAGATCCCGCATCTCCCCCACCATGATCACATCCGGATCCTGGCGCAATGCCGCGCGCAGGGCACCGGGAAACGTTTTGCTGTCGCTGCCGATCTCCCTTTGATTGATAATGCTTTTTTTATTTGTATGCCGGTATTCGATGGGGTCTTCCAGAGTAATGATATGGCAGGCTCTTTCCTCATTAATAAGATTAAGCATCGCGGCAATGGTCGTAGACTTTCCGCTTCCTGCCGGGCCTGTTACCAGGATTAAACCCTGGCTGCGGCGTGCCAGGGTTGCAACTGTTTCCGGCAATCCCAGGGAAACGAGAGAAGGGATCTGCCTGCTGACTACCCTTATGGCTAGCCCGACAGAACCCCGCTGGTAGTAAACATTAACGCGAAAGCTTCCCGTCTTGGCGCTATTGTATGAAAAATCCAACTCCCCCCTGTCTTCGAACAAGTCCAACTGCTCGCGGGTCAGGATCTGTCCTGCCAGCTGCCGCGTATCCTCCGGCTTCAGCAGCGGACCGTCCAGAGGAACGAGGTTGCCGTCTATGCGCAGCGTGGGATGGGCACCTGCGGTAAGATGCAAGTCTGAAGCGTTTCTTTGCACAGCCTCGTGAAGGAAACGGTGGATGTCTATTGACGATCACTCCTAGAGCAGCAGTTAAAGTTCATCGGCGTAATATATCCGGTCTGCTGAATCTTTGTCTTTGTTATCAATGCTTCTTTTTAAAATCAAAACTTTTGCCGTAATCTCAAAAGTATTTGTCCCGTCGCGGGCAGCAACCATGGTCTCAATAAAAGAATTTCCTGATACGGTAAACAACAGATCCATTGCCATATCGTCGGAAAGACCGCCCAAAAGTTCTTTGACCGTTCCATTTTCATACTGAATCATGATTTTACCATCTTCAAGATAGATGCTGCGACAGTTTTCCCTTTCGGGAGGTTCTTCTCCGACTTTAATATAGTCGGCAAATTTAATTTCATTTTCAATCAGCGTTCTGGCCAGTCGAACATTCTGCTGCAGGTTTGCCTGGCTCGCAGCAACAGCAGATGACCTGGCGGCATAGACATAAAAAGTATAACTTACTCCCAGCACCAAGAGTAATATGGCAAAGGCCATGACGAGTTCCATCAGGGTCAGGCCTTTTTCATTGCAAAACAATGATGAGAATTTCACTGTTGCTCCTTTTTGTTGATAAAATCCTCAAAAAGTACATAAAACTTAAAATCCTCGTAAAAAACGACAACAGTTACCTTATAGCCATTGACCGGGGTTTCGTTTAATGAATAGTTTACTTTTTCATAATAAAAGCGCCTTTCCTTGGGGAGGTTTTTGTCAAACAGGTTTTCATACTGAGCAACCCATTCGTTATCATTTTGCAAGCCATCCTCCGGCGCGGCGGAAGTATTAATAATATGGCCAAGCTGCTCAATCTTTTCAGTACCCGCAGCGATGGCTTTGCTTTTTTCCCCCTGATAAAAGATATTGGTAAAACTCCAACCCATCAGCTGCGTAAAAGCGGCTACAACCAAAGACAAAACAGCCATGGCCACAATAACCTCAATCAAGGTCAGGCCTTGTTCGGCAGATTTACTCTTTTGCCTGCGCATCATTTTTACAACCTTTGCCATTTTCCGACGGTGCGCCAATCAGTTGTTGATTGTACGGGTTCTCCGGTTCCCCAATCGAGAAGTTCAAAAAAGTCCATGTTCATAGAATCATCATAATAAATTCTTCCATCTCCCAATACTTTAATGCTCTTTGCTATAACGGCACCTTTAATTTTTCCGCTGCCTTGTACAGTTAAATCCGCATGCGGGGCATAAAGAGCCCTGACATTGGCATCCGCAGTTCCGCTTACAGTAAGGGTATTTCCCCCGGTTACAATGTGGCCGACGATACCGCCCGAATTAGCAATAATAAAATTTGAGTTTAATGCATAAATTGAACCGACAAATTCAGTGCTTCCATCAATAGATGGAGCCCCGCTCCCGGCATAAAACATTACAACATCGTTATAGTGCCCATTTGTATTGATTTTCCCGCTGCCAGCTATATTAAATGTATCTTCTACATATAAAATCAAACGGCCTCGCCCTGTTCTGTTGACCTTTATTTTTCCATCGCCTGAAACACTCAGGTTTTCTGTACGAATTAACAGATCTTCCTCCCCAATATTAATAGTTAGTTCGTTTAACACATTAATTTTATTGTAAAGACCGCTTTCACTTATTTGAAATCCACCCGGCGGAATATGCCGCCAACCAGCTTCCAATACCCCTTTCGAAGGAAGATTTGGAAACTCCGGGAACTCCGGCAGCGGATAGCTCCGGGCAGAGGGCAAAAGCGCACTGCCTTTCGGCAGATTGCCGGGGGGGTACTTCGCATCAATTACGGTTGCCGGATCTCCCCCAGCCCCGATGGAAAGCAGTCCATTTATCGCAGTAGACCATGCTAAGGTTACACTGTCTGGTTCGACGGAATTAGTTCCCGTATTTCCGACGATTTGTGAACTACCCGTTAATTCAATTTCTCCCAATGAAAAAATCATATCCAGTGGCGGCACCTGTCCGCCGCCGTTGCTAACGATGCCCGCGCTCTCTTTAAGTTGTTTTACGCTAATGAGAAATCCTAAAGAATTCGCCGTGGCCTGACTTTCTTTAGCCCCGGCGACATTCACGATCCCGGTAGATCTAATAAAATAATTGTTGTCATCCCTCTC
>JAAYFF010000035.1 GCA_012728375.1 Bacillota bacterium
CCGCCAAAACAAACAAAGATTACAGAAGTTGCCGATCCCTTTTCCGACAGATATATTTACAGAAGGATACTCAGGGGTATTCAAGGGTTTTTGCCAACACATATAGCGGCTTTCATGCACAGCACTTCCCCGAAAATTAGAGAACTGTTTTTTACTTTTCTAGTCGAAGAAATGAAGATTTATGATAAATATATTGAATACGGAAAACTGAAAGGATATGAAATTATGCCGCCCGCGTACAGTCAATAAAATTTTGCTTCATTAAGCCTGAAATGCCATAGAAAAAAGCCCTGGAGTAATATTCCCAGGGCTTTTTTGTGCTTGCTTGTCTTCGCCGAAGATTGTTTCGGCATCTTCGAGCATTTCGGCGATCTATCAAACCAATAGATCCGCAAACAACTTTTGTCAGATGTTTCTGCCGTAAAAGATTTCCAGCATCTCTTTTTTAATCCGTTTCTTAATTTTTTGCTTATCCTTCTTGGGAAGCTCCTTTTTGGCTACTCCGAACAGGTAATGATCCAGGTCAAATTCCTTGAGAATCATTTTCGTATGAAAAATATTTTCCTGGTACACGTTGACATCGACCATCTGGTAGCAATTGCGGGTTTCTTCGTCAATGAAGTTTTGAATGGAGTTGATCTTATGGTCGATATAATATTTAGTACCATTGATATCGCGGGTAAAACCGCGTACCCGGTAGTCCATTATGGCAATATCGGGTTCAAAGCTTGTAATAAGATAGTTGAGAGCATTAAGAGGTGAAATTCTTCCACAGGTAGAAACATCTATATCGGCTCTAAAGGTGCTGATACCCTTATCCGGATGATTTTCCGGATAAGTATGCACCGCGATGTGGCTTTTATCCAGATGCCCTACCACGGCCCTTGAAGAAGGTCCCGGAGACTCATTTTCTAAAAGTTTCACGGGCTCCTCGCAATTGACGCTGCTTTCTGCCACAAGCATGGTAACGCTGGCGCCCTGGGGGTAATAATCCTGGTGGGCAACATTTAAGATGTTGGCTCCTATTATTTCTGCCACATCGGTCAGAATTTTTACAAGTCTGTCTGCATTGTATTCCTCATCAATATATTCAATGTATTCCCGATGTTGTTCCTGGGTCAGGGCATAACAAATATCATAAAAATTGAAACTCAATGTTTTGGTGAGATTATTAAAACCATAAAGTTTCAGTTTTTTCTTTATCGGACGAATTTTCATCGGTAGCACCTTTTATAATTTTGATGTAGAAAAACACTATATTTATTTCTATGCGATATCTAGAATTCCTTCAAGTGTTACCGGGACAAGCAGGTACAGTAACAAAAATTTTTTTGGTTCTTAACGTGAGCAGTTACAAGCTTCTTTGCTAGTGTATGTGTTTTTTAAAGAATGGGCACAGGAACCGGAAGCATAAAGCGCTTCGCTCAGGCCGGCTTTCGGTTCTTTTTTTATTGTTTTTTGAACCAAAAAAGACAGTAATTAATACAATAAAAAAACAGCTTTAATTTTTCAAGGGGGTTGTGTGAGCATGAAAAAATTTTTACTGTGGCTGGGGGTTTTGCTGGCAATAGTCTTCCTCTTTTCTTACATAATCGGATGCAGCGTTCAGAGCAAGGTGTTCAAAGTAAGGCTGAATGAAGTTACCCGCTCCGTTTTTTATGCGCCGTTGTATGTGGCCATTAATCAGGGTTTTTTTGCCGATGAGGGCATCGAACTGGAAATAACCACCGGCCAGGGCGCAGACAAGGTTATGACAGCTGTGCTGTCCGGCCAGGCTGATATCGGTTTTATGGGCCCGGAGGCGAGTATTTACGTCTATAACCAGGGCCAGGAAGATTATGCCGTAAATTTTGCCCAACTGACAAAACGGGACGGCTCTTTTTTAGTGGCAAGGGAGCCTGATCCTGATTTTGAGTGGGAGAAGGTCAGGGGCAAAACGATTATCGGCGGGCGCAAGGGCGGTGTGCCGCTGATGACGCTGGAATATGTCCTGAAAAACAAAGGCCTCATGCCGGGTAAAGATGTGGAAGTGCTGACGCACATCCAGTTTGCCCTGATGGCTGGGGCTTTTACAGGGGGAGAGGGCGATTATGTAACTCTCTTTGAGCCTGTGGCAGCTGCCCTGGAGAAAGAGGGAACGGGCTTTGTGGTTGCGTCTGTCGGTGCTGAAAGCGGAGAAATTCCTTATACGGTTTTTTCGGCGCGCAAAAGCTACCTAGAAAAAAATGAAGAGATCATTCAAAAGTTCACCAATGCCATTTACCGCGGCCAGTGCTGGGTGGAGAGCCATTCCCCTGAAGAAATTGCCGCGGCGATTAAGGAGTCTTTTCCGGATGTAGACGAGGAGATTCTCGCCGTCGTCGCCCGTCGTTACAAGGAAATCGATGCCTGGGCCAAGAATCCCGTCTTTACGGAAGAATCCTTTGCGAGGCTGCAGGATGTCATGGAAATGGCCGGTGAATTGGATAAGAGGGCTCCTTACGATAAACTGGTAACCAATCGTTTTGCCGAGCAGGCTATGGAAGCGCAGAAGCAGTGAAAGGGGCGAACTCATTGAAGCCGGTTCCGCTTGTTGAAGTTAAAAATTTAACGGTGAAATACCAAAGCCCTGAAGGTGAAATTACTGCTTTGAAAAACCTGTCCCTGGAGGTCGGTAAGGGCGAATTTATAGGTATAGTCGGCCCCAGCGGATGCGGTAAATCGACGCTGCTCAACGTTATTGCCGGTTTAATTACCACTTACACCGGCGAGGTGTTAATCTGCGGGAAGGCAGTGCGGCGAGGAACCAGAATGGTGGGTTATATGCCGCAAAGCGATCAGCTGTTTGAATGGCGCACTATTTGGAAAAATGTCCTCCTTGGCCTGGAAGTGCAAAATAACCTTAACGAGCGGACCAAATCATTTGCCTGGAAGCTGTTGGAAAATTACGGGCTGGCCGACTTTGCCCATGCTTACCCGCGGCAGCTTTCCGGCGGGATGAGGCAGAGGGCAGCCCTGATCCGCACTCTTGCCGTCGATCCGGAAATACTTCTGCTGGATGAGGCTTTTTCAGCGCTGGATTATCAGACCAGGCTGATTGTAGCCGACGAAGTCAAGCAAATTATTGCCCGGGAAAACAAAACCGCCATTCTTGTAACCCACGACATTGCCGAAGCGATTAGCATGTCCGACAAGGTAGTTGTCCTAACCAAAAGGCCGGGTTCCATAAAAAGTATTCACAACATCGAGCTGACGTGCAGCGAAAAAACTCCTCTCAAAAGCCGCGAGGCCCCGGAATTCCGCCTTTACTTTAATTCTATATGGAAGGAACTGGATGTCCATGTCTAGACCGCAGCAGTTGGTAAACATATCTGAAGAACATTTTCTTTATTTGCAGGAAAGAAAAAAATACAGGTTCAGGGTGATCCTCGGCCGGATAGTTCTTTTGGCGGCACTGCTGGCTTTATGGGAAATCGCCGGCAATTTGAGGTGGATCGATCCCTTTATCACAAGCCAGCCTTCGCGGATCATTAAAACTTTGGCCCTGCTGCATAGTGAAGGTGCTTTGTATCAGCATATCGGCATCACCGTCCTGGAAACGGTGGCCGGTTTTATTCTGGGAACCATTGGCGGCACATGTATCGCTATCGCGCTCTGGTGGTCAAAATTCCTTTCCGATGTGCTCGACCCTTACCTGGTTATCTTAAACAGCCTGCCGAAAATTGCCCTTGGCCCAATCTTAATCGTCTGGATAGGCAACGGACCTCCGGCCATCATTGCCATGGCGCTTCTGATCTCGCTGATTGTCGCGGTCCTGGGAGTATATTCGGGATTTGTCCAGGTTGAGCCGGAAAAAATACGGCTGCTTCAGGCTTTCGGCGCGAGCAAAGGGCAGATTCTGCAGATGGTGATTTTGCCCGCCAGTATTCCCACCATCATTTCTGCGCTGAAAATAAATGTGGGGCTTTCATGGGTCGGAGTCATCGTGGGGGAGTTCCTTGTTTCCAGAGCAGGCCTCGGGTATTTGATCGTTTATGGGGGCCAGGTCTTCAGGCTTGATCTGGTCATGACAAGCGTCATCATTCTCGCTGCTGCCGCAGCGCTCATGTACCAGGCGGTTGTCCTGCTGGAGAAGCATTTAAGCAGGCAGTAAAGGGAGCAAAAAAATATGGGTTTGTTAGGCAGGCCCTCGAATATGGAAGAAAATGAAAAGACGCGGCGGGGCCGCCTGTTTTAAACTGCTTTAAGGCAATAAGACGGGCGGTCTTTTCTTGTTTCCGGGTTGTTGATATGTTATGATGCTAAAAAGGGCGGGCAAATTTGCTCTTTTTGGGGGTGAACCCGGACTGTGGCAAAGGGCGCGATATCCAGGATTCTTGAGGAGATCGCCTTGTTATTGGAACTTAAGGGGGAAAATCCCTTTAAGAGCAGGGCTTATTATAATGCGGCCAGAACTGTCGAGCTTCTGGGGGAAGAGCAGCTGCGCGCGCTTGTCCTGGAGGACAGATTAAAAGAGGTTAAAGGTATCGGTCCTGCTTTAAATGAGAAATTAAAGGAGCTCGTTCTGACGGGCAGCCTGAAATATTATGAGGAGCTCAGGGAGAGCGTACCCGCAGGCCTGCGCGAGCTGTTGGCGGTTCCCGGCCTGGGCCCCAAGAAGGCGAGGGCCCTTTATGATGCCCAGGGGATAGATTCGCTGGCTGCACTGGAGTATGCCTGCAAAGAAAACCGCCTCATCAACTTGAAGGGGTTCGGCCCTAAAACACAGGAGAACATCCTTAAAGGAATCGAATCTTTGAGGCGCTTTCAGGGGAGGTATTATTACAGGGAAGCCAGGAAACTTGCCGGAGCCCTGCTGGATGAAATTAAAAACTACCCCGCACTAAAGGAGGTGAGCCTGGCCGGCAGCATCAGGCGGTGCAGGGAAATTGTCAAGGATATTGATCTCGTGGCCTCTGCAGACAACCCCGGGGAGCTGACCGCATATTTTGCCGGGCTGCCCCAGGTTGCGGAGGTCGTCGCGCGGGGCGAAACCAAGGCTACAGTCCGCCTCCATGAAGGTATCCTTGCCGACCTCCGGGTTGTCAGGGGAGAAGAGCTCCCTTTCGCGCTTCACCATTTTACCGGCAGCAAGGAGCATAATACTGCACTCAGGCACCGGGCCAAAACTATGGGCCTGAAAATAAACGAGTACGGGGTTTTCAGGGGAGAAGAGGCGCTTTCTTGCCGGGATGAGGAAGAACTTTTCCAGGCTCTGAATCTGGCCTATATACCTCCGGAGCTGCGCGAAAATTATGGGGAAATTGAGGCGGCAGAAAAGGGAACCCTGCCCCTCCTCGTTGAGGAAAAAGATATCAAGGGAATTTTTCACGTGCACACGGTTTACAGCGACGGTGAAAATACGCTGGAGGAAATCGTCCGTTTTTGCCGGGAAGCGGGCTTCGAATATGTGGGGATTTCGGATCACAGCCGCTCCGCGTATTACGCCCACGGATTAAGGGAAGAGGATCTGCTGCGGCAGCTAAAAGAGATCGAAGCCCTGAAGAAAAGGTATCCCGAGATGGCCATCTTCAGCGGGGTAGAATCGGATATCAGGGCAGACGGCTCTTTGGACTATGCTGACGAAATTTTGCAGCAGCTCGATTTTGTCATCGCTTCTGTCCACTCGGGGTTTAAAATGTCCCCGGAAAAGATGACGGAAAGGCTGGTCAGGGCCCTTTCCCACCCGCAGGTAACCATGCTGGGGCATCCCACCGGAAGGCTCCTTTTGGGAAGGGAAGGATATCCCCTTGATCTGGAAAAGGTATTGCAAGCCGCGCTGGAACACAATGTTATCGTGGAGTTAAATGCCAGCCCGGCCCGCCTTGATCTGGACTGGAGGCACTTAAAAAGGGCTAAGGAAATGGGCCTTTTAATTTCCATTAACCCCGATGCCCACAGGCTTAATGAATTCGCGGATGTTTATCTGGGAGTGGCCGCGGCGCGCAAGGGCTGGCTGGAAAGGGAAGATGTCTTTAACACCCGGACGCGCCGGGAAGTGGAAGCTTATTTCCGGAGCAGAAAAAGCAGAATTTCTTGAAAGGAACCAGGCCCTTGAAAAGTACGGGAAAGGCGCATGTTGCACTTCTAACGCCGCTGGCACTGCTGGTTGCTGCGTACATCTTTTACTTAAACGTGGAGTCAATGCCGGCTCTCGTTCAGGAAGCAGTATGGTGGTCACCCTTTGTGGTTTTTCTTCCGGCAATGATCATCAGCTGCCGGTTTAATAACAGCCGGGTATTTTTCGTTCTGCTGGTACTTTTGCTGGTTTTGCTCTCCATGTATTATTATTTTTTACGGGAAAATGCTGCAGCTCCTGTTTTTTACTCCGGCTTCATTTCTCCGGTCTTGGCGCTGTTGATACCCCTGAACATCTTAATTTTTTCTTTGTTGAAGGAGCGGGGATTTTTAACCCTGTGGGGTGCTTTCCGTTTTACTTTTATCTTTCTGCAGGTAGTTATGATCTTTTGGTTGGCTGCCCTGCAAGAAAGCGGGAAGCTTGCTTTTGCCTCCGGCCATCTCGCTGCGTTTGATTTCCCGCTTCTTGCCTTGCCGTCTGAACCGTCAGCAGCGGTCTTCATCCTGGCCGGTGCCGTGTTGGCTGTAAAACAGGTGCTGCAAAGATCATACCATGATGCTGCCTTCATCGGCGTGCTGGCGGCGATGTTTGTGGTAATACAGACAAAAGAGTTTGATCCGCTAACTCCCATTTTCTTTGCTGCCTGCGGCATCATGCTTTTAATCTCCGTGCTGCAGCATTCTTATGCCATGGCTTTTTATGACGAGTTGACGGGTTTGGCATCCCGCCGCCGCCTGGAGCAGGATTTGATGAAGCTCGGGACAAAATATGCCATCGCCATGTTGGACATCGACTATTTTAAAAAGTTTAATGATACATACGGTCATGATGTGGGAGATGACGTTCTGCGTTTTCTTGCCTCCATGATCAGGGGCGTGACCGGGGGAGGCAGGCCTTACCGCTATGGGGGCGAGGAATTCACCATTATTTTTCCCGGCAAGGGCAGAAAAGAGGCTGCCCTGCATCTGGAAAAATTAAGGGAAAGGATTGCTGCCAGAGGATTTGCCCTGCGGGGAAAGGACAGGCCCAAAAAGAAACCCAAAAAAATTAAGAGCACCGGCAGTCCAAAGCGGGTTTCCATAACAATCAGTATCGGGGTGGCAGAAAAAAATGATAAATATAAAACCCCTGCCAGCGTCATTAAAGCTGCCGATGCAGCCCTTTACCGGGCGAAGAAAAAGGGAAGAAATTGCCTCAGCTTTTAATACAACCTCAAAAACGCTCGTTTGAATTTCGTTAATGGAGTTGAACAAAGATGCGCACAGGGACCGCTAGGCTGCCCCTGCACGGGGGCAAGTGCCCGGCCTGGCTGTTTCAGAAAATGAAACATCTGGCCGGCTTGATCATGGAAGTTGTTGTCCTGGAGTACGGCCCCGGCGAGGTGCTTCGCCGCATGGCCGACCCTTACTGGTTTCAGGCTTTGGGCTGTGCCCTAGGTTTTGACTGGCATTCCTCCGGCCTTACCACCACAACCTGCGCGGCTGTCAAGGACGGGATCAAGGGCCGGGAAGGGGAGCTCGGCTTTTTCCTCGCCGGGGGAAAGGGGAGGACCGCTCTGAATACTCCCCGGGAGATCGAGGAGTTTGGTGCCAAATATGCCCTGGGCAGTCACGTTGCGGCGCTGCAGGATATCAGCAGGCTGGTGGCCAAGGTTGACAATGCCGCGCTGCAGGATGGCTACGATCTTTATCATCACTGCATTATTTTTACCCCCGGGGGCGAATGGGCCGTAGTGCAGCAGGGCATGAACGGGAATTCCCGCTGGGCGCGGCGCTACCACTGGCTGGGGGAGGAAGTGGATGATTTTGTCTCCGAGCCGCATCACGCCGTCTGCTGCGACTACCGGCGGGAAAACATTCTTAACATGGTAGCTGCGGAGAGCGAGGAAAATCGGCAGGGCAGCGTTCTTTTAAGCAGGGAAAATCCGGAGCGATTGCTCAAAGAATGGTCTAAAATCGAGGAACGGGAAATCTCGCTGGACCTGCCCCGGCATCATCCTTTACCCCAGGGCAAGAGGCTTTCCGCTTCCCTGTACAAGGCTTACCTAGAGCAGCCGGCAGGTTTCCGCGAGCTTTTAACCATCCCCGGAGTGGGGCCGCAGACTATACGGGCCCTCAGCCTGCTGGCGGAACTGAGCTTCGGGGCTCCCCCCAGCCGCAGGGACCCGGCCCGCTACAGCTTTGCCCACGGCGGCAAAGACGGCCATCCCTACCCGGTGAACAAGGAGACGTACAGCCAGTCAATTAATTTTTTGCAGGAAGCGGTCTTACGGGCCAGGATCGGTGAACTCGACAAGATGAACGTTCTCAAGCGCCTTGCCGCCTTGCAAAACAACAGGAACTAAAGACGAAAAAAAGGGATTACCCGGCACAGTGCGGGCAATCCCTCCTACCCCCTATCTCCTACCCCCTACCCCCTAC
>JAAYFF010000036.1 GCA_012728375.1 Bacillota bacterium
CAAGTTAAATACCGCCATACCCCAGGCCTATTACAACAAAATGCAGGGAATTAAGCGGCTGGCCACCGAGACCGGTGCGGGCCAGTGGGGAACTGCCCTTTCCATGGCCTGTAAGTTCTTTGGCATAGACTGCACCGTCTATATGGTAAAAATAAGCTACAATCAAAAGCCCTATCGCAGATCGATGATGCAGCTTTTCGGTGCAGAGGTTTTTGCCAGTCCCAGTGACAAGACCGATGCCGGTCGAGAGGTGCTTAAAAAAGACCCAGACTCAAATGGCAGCTTAGGTATTGCCATAAGTGAAGCAGTAGAAGATGCAGTAAAAAATAACGATACGAATTATGCCTTGGGCAGTGTATTAAACCATGTAGTGCTGCATCAGACCGTAATTGGTCTAGAGGCCAAAAAACAGATGGAAAAGGCCGGCTACTATCCAGATGTGGTCATAGCATGTTCCGGAGGTGGCAGTAATTTTGGCGGGCTTGCCATGCCTTTTGTGCATGATAAAATCAGGGAAGGCAAAAAGACACGCATAGTCGCAGTTGAGCCTGCCGCCTGTCCCAGCTTGACCAAAGGTAAGTTTACCTATGATTATGGTGATGTGGCTCATCTTACTCCTAAGATGATGATGTACACTTTGGGAAGTGATTTTATGCCGCCCGGCATTCATGCAGGAGGTCTTAGGTACCACGGTTCATCTCCCATTCAAAGCCAGCTTTTACATGACGGCTTAATTGAAGCTGTAGCTTATGAACAGCAGGATATCTTTGAGGCTGCAATGCTCTTTGCCCAAAGTGAAGGCATTGTGCCTGCACCGGAATCATCTCATGCGGTGAAGGCTGCAATTGATGAAGCTGTAAAAGCCAGAGAATCCGGCGAAAATAGGACAATTTTGTTTGGTTTGAGCGGTCACGGATACTTTGATATGACAGCATATGACAATTACCTTTCAGGCCAACTTCAAAATTCCAGTTTGTCGGATGACGTCATAAATAATGCGCTGAAGAAACTATCTTAAATCTAAAATAAGCCTAAAAAAATTTCAAGGCAACGCCTTGTAAATTAAAAATGTAAATGGAGGGAAATGTGATGAAATTAAAAGATATGATCTTGACATCACTTCTAATAGCTATAGGATTAGTGCTTCACTATGTAGTTCCACCTATTGTAGGAGGCATGAAACCTGACTTTTTGCTGGCAATGCTTTTTGTTGCTCTTTATATAGACCATAGACCGAAAAATGCGTTAGTTGCAGGGCTGTTAGCCGGAATATTTTCTGCACTTACAACAGGATTTCCAGGTGGACAGATTGCCAACATGGTTGACAAATTTGTCACAGCCTTTGTGGTCATGGCTATGATAAAAGTGTTTTCCAACTTTAATTCAAACCTGACGGTGCTGTTTACGGCATTTGTAGGCACTGTATTAAGCGGTGTGGTATTTTTACAGACTGCACTGTTTGTAGTGGGAAGTCTGCCAATGGCCTTTCCGGTTCTTTTCACCAGCGTAGTTATACCGGCAGCACTGGTAAACACTGTTGCCACATTTATATGCTACAAAGTGGTATTTTCCACAAGAAATATGATTACGCATAAAGCGTGAACTTTTTGGGGTTTGGCAAACACTTAGAGCAGTTTGCTAAACCCATTTTTTGTGTACATAAAGGCTTATTCTTGCACTGTAAGGTGAAATATAGCAACTCCTATTGCGAATATTTAATCTTTCTGATAAAATATCAAGAAAGAGGACTGGCAAGATTTAAAATTTAATATAAAGCGTTCAGGTAATTTTATTTTAAAAGGGAAAGCGGTGAAAATCCGCTGCAGCCCCCGCTACTGTAAACGAGGACGACTCCACAAAACCACTGGCAAAAGCCGGGAAGGGTGGACGAGGATGATACGTGAGCCAGGAGACCTGCCTGAATGATGTGTTACTTCGGCGGGAAGTCTTTAATAATTTTCAAAAGACCATCTTCTCGGATGGTTTTTTTATTAGGCTCCTGCTTTGCAGGAGTTTTTTAATTGTAAAACAACAAGTTTTCCGAGCTGCGGCATTAATTTGGATTGCGTAGTCCTTTGGGGTTCATTTTACTTTGAAAGGTGAATTCTTTGGAAAACCGCTACAGAGACCTTCAATTAGAATACTTTAAAAAAAATAAACTTAGGGTATGGATTGCTTTAGCAGCCCTCGTAATACTGATGATTGTCACCTTCTTTTTTTCAATAAATCTGGGAAGGGCATATATCGGGGCAAAGGACATAGCATATGTCATCTGGGGCCGCCTCTTCGCAAGGAAGGACATACTTTCTCTTTTAGACGAAACCACGTCAGCTATCATCTGGGATATAAGGCTCCCGCGAATACTATGCGCTCTTTTCGTAGGTGGGGGTCTGGCGGTTTCCGGGACCGTATTCCAGTCGGTCCTGATGAACCCAATGGCCGATTCTTATACCATGGGTGTATCCACAGGGGCGGCTTTCGGAGCATCCATAGCCATATTCTTAAACATAATGGCTACAGGATTTGCAATTCCGGTTACCGCAGCCGCTTTTTTGGGGGCAGTGCTCACTCTTGGGGTTGTAATGACTCTTTCAAAAGTAAAGGGATACTTGAGCCCGGTAAACCTGATACTGTCAGGCATTATTGTAAGCTCTATACTTTCTGCAGGGGTAACTTTGATGAAAAACGTAGCAGGAGAAAACGTAGGCGCAATTGTAGGGTGGATGATGGGCAGCCTTTCTTCCAGCAATTGGAATGACGTTTTCCTAGTTTTACCCATAACTGCTTTAGGAACTCTCATATCCACATATTTTGCCAACAGCCTGAACTTGTTATCGATGGGGGATGAAGAGGCCAGATACCTGGGAGTGGACCCGGAGAAATCCCGCAAGATTTTTTTAACCGCATCTTCCATGATGACAGCGGCGTGTGTGTCGGTCAGCGGCATCATAGGTTTTGTAGGACTCATTGTGCCACATATGCTTCGACTGGTTCTGGGAGCCGATAATCGGAAGCTCATTCCTTTTTCAATGCTTTTGGGCGGTCAGCTCCTGCTGGCGGCGGACACGGCGGCCCGGGTTCTTTTGAGAACGGAGATTCCGGTAGGAGTGATTACGACGATGCTCGGAGGGCCATTTTTTCTCTTCATATTCATCAGAAAAAACCGCCGGCGAGATGTATAGCTGTAAAGGGGGTGAATCCATGTATCAGATTTCCAATGTCAATTTTTCCATAGGCAAGAGACTGATTCTTAAAGAACTGTCTTTTTCCGTAAGCAAGGGAGAAGTATTTACAATTATAGGCCCAAATGGCTCCGGAAAAACCACGCTGTTAAAATTATTGACAGGGATTTACAAACCCGATTCGGGAGATATCCTGCTTGACGGCATGGATATAAAAACCATGTCACCTAAGGTTCTCAGCCGAAAACTATCTGTCATATCTCAAAATGTAAATATCCAGTTTCCCTTCACCTGTTTTGAAGTTGTGATGATGGGCAGAAATCCCCGGGTGGTAAATAACCAAAAGCTCAGCAATAAAGACTTAGATGCAGTGATTTGGGCCATGGAAAAGACAAATACGCTGCAGTATGGGGAACGATTAATAACCGAACTCAGCGGCGGTGAGAAGCAGAGGATAATGCTGGCCCGCACGCTGGCTCAGGATACCCCCTATATTTTACTGGACGAGGCTTTTTCTGATATGGATATGCATTATGTTATTAAATCAATGAAACTGTTAAGAGAGCTGGTGGATACAAAAGGTATCACTGTGGTCAACATAGTCCATGATTTGAATTTGGTATATCACTTCAGTGACAGAGTCCTCTTGCTAAAGGACGGAAAAATAGAAAGCCTGGGCCATAAATTTGAAGTCATGAAAAAAGAAAACATTGAAAGGACGTTTAAGATTCGGGTGGAGAGCGTAAAGGACAGGGGTATGCTTATTCTCCCCTAAAAAAGCATGTCAAGTAAAAGTTGCATTTGATGAGATCAACCAATGTGTTAAAAATTTCCAGGGAGATGATTTTATTGAAAAAAATCGGAGTTTACATTTTGATTTCGGTGCTGATTTTAGGTTTGGCAGGATGTTCTCGGCCTGTAGAAACTGCTGATATCAGGGAAAACCCGGATGAAGCCATCATTCAAATCACTGATGATGACGGCAAACTTATAGAGATGGAAAAACCTGCAGAACGAATTATATCGCTGTATTCTGCCCATACCGAGAACCTCTTTTCCTTGGGCCTTGAAGATCAAATAATAGGTGTGGGGAAAAGTGACAATTATCCGGAACAAGTAAAAGAAAAAAAGGTCTTTGACTATAAGTCGGATCCGGAAAACGTAATTGTAGAGAAACCGGATTTGGTTCTGGTCAGGCCGTTTATATCAAAAAGTGTTCCAGATTTTATTGAGGCCCTAGAAGGTGCGGGCATAACGGTGGTAAGTCTGTATCCCAACAAATTTGAAGATTTTGATGAATACATCATGAAACTTGCCATGCTCACAGGCAAGACCGAAAAGGCCCAAGAAATGCTCAAAAGTTTCCACGAGGAAATTCAACAAATCCATGACATGACCAAAGATATACAGCCGAAGATCAGGGTATTCTTTGAATCTACGGAAAAAGAATGCCGCACTGTTACAAAGGATTCCATGGTGGCAAAGGCAATTGAGTTTGCGGGTGGAGTAAATATTGCCGCAGATGCCCAACCGGTCAGTGAGACTTCAAGTATAGCATCCTACGGCTTGGAAAAGGTCGTGGAAAAAGGGAAAGAAATCGATGTATATGTAGCCCAAAAAGGTGTGATGAATGCCAAAAGTTCACCGGAAGCCATTTCAGCCCGTCCGGGCTTTTCCGCCATAAAAGCCGTAAAGGAAGGCCGGATATATGTGATTGATGAAAAGTTGGTTTCCAGCCCTACTTTCAGATTCAGGCAGGGTGTAGAAGAACTTGCAAAAATGTTCTATCCCGGAGTCTTTGAAAGTGAGCAGTAATCCTGCCTCAATGTCGGCCGTCGTGCTTCTATGTTTATGTATTTTTCAGGAGTGAAACCATAAGGAGAAATGATTATGAAAGGAATTATGATAACCGCCCCAACCAGCGGCAGCGGTAAGACCACGGTGACCATGGGCATTATAAGGGCTTTGAGTAATATGGGTTTAGATATATGTGGCTTTAAGACCGGTCCCGACTACATAGATACATCTTTTATCCGGCAAGCATCCGGTAAAGAGGCGGGCAATCTAGATATGCATCTTCAGGGGGAGCTTGGCATAAAACAGTCCCTGGGGCTGGGAGAGGGGGAATGCTGCGTCATAGAAGGGGCCATGGGGTATTTTGACGGCATATACAACACCTATGAAAATTCCAGTTTCCACATTGCCAAGACCCTAAATATCAACGCAATCCTGGTTTATACCCCACAAAGGGAGATGTTCTCAGCTGTTCCCAAGATAAAAGGCATGGCTGGTTTTCCAGGTTCTACTATCAAAGGGGTGATACTAAACCGGGTAAGCGAAAAAACTTTCCGGCTCCTAAAGGATCCTATAGAAAGCTTTACCGGCCTTCATGTCTTGGGTTTTGTGCCTGAGATAAGTGACATAGAGCTGGAAAGCCGGCATTTGGGCCTGGTGCAGAGCAGTGAAATAGGTGACATAAACTGCCGTATTCAAAAGGCTGCAGATATAATCAAACAAAATATAGACTTGCGCCTCTTGGTAAGACTCATGGAAGATATAAAAACCTTGCCTGTTGATTACCCCTCCAAGAGAAAGATCAAAGCAGCGGTAGCGCGGGATAAAGCATTTTCCTTTTATTATAGGGAAAATTTGAACCTCCTTTGTCGATGTTGTGATGTTGAGTTTTTCTCACCCCTTACGGATACAAAGTTGCCGCACTGTGACCTCTTATACTTGGGAGGTGGCTATCCGGAGGTATTCAAAGATGAGCTTGCATTAAACGCATCGATGCTTGCATCCATAAAAAACTTTGCTGACAAAGGGGGATGCATCTTTGCCGAGGGCGGAGGGCTCATATATCTTATGGATCATATTGAGGACTGCAAAACGGTAGGGGTTTTTCCGGGTGAGGCCATGATGACAGATAAGCTGCAACGATTCGGCTATATAGATATAAAGCTTAAAAAGGACTGCATGCTGGGTAAAGCTGGAGATAGGTTAACCGGCCATGAATTTCATAAATCGATAACAATAACGGAAAACACAAACACCGTTTACGACATCAAAAAGACCAAAGCTGATAAGTCATGGTCCTGTGGTTACAAATATAAAAATGTGCTGGCAGGCTATCCCCATATAAGCTTTTTAGGAAACAGAAATTCCTTTTTATCCATGTTAGATTATGTGGACAAAAGAAAGGTGGAAAGTGAGTGTATTTAAACAATCCCGCTGTGATAGAGAAAAAAAGCATGGAAATCATCCGGCAGGGCATAGCCGGGGTAAGCTTTGATGAAAGGGAACTGGCGGTAGTGAAAAGAATGATACACACTACCGGGGACTTTGATTACAAGAACCTTGCGGTGTTTAAAAATCATGCGGTGGAGGTAGGTGTAACATTGCTGACCAAGGGTTGCAGCATATTTACCGATACCCGGATGGCATGGTCGGGAATAAACAAAAGAGCCCTGAAAAAATCAGGTTCTAACTTGCGATGCTATATCGATGATGATCGGGTAAAAGTGCTGGCCGAGAAAAATGGCACTACCCGAGCCTGTGCGGCAATAGATATTGCATGTCAAGACGAGGTTGATATATATGTTATAGGCAATGCCCCCACGGCACTTTTTAGGGTTGGGGAACTTATAAAACAAGGCAGGCTAACCCCATCCCTAATAATAGGTGTGCCGGTGGGGTTTGTGGGGGCTGCAGAATCCAAGGATTTTATCAGAGAGTTGGATACTCCCTCCATAACCACCCGGGGGACCAAAGGAGGAAGCAATGTGGCAGCTTCAATTGTAAATGCCCTTTTATACATGGCGGTGGGAAGATGAAAGATTTGTATGTAATAAAGGGAGGCAAAAAACTCCGGTGCGGCTACACTACCGGCAGTTGCAGCGCAGCCGCAGCCAAGGCCTGTGTCATGATGCTGCGGGAAAATAAGTTGATAAGCAAAGTTTCCATAGACACTCCCGCAGGTGTAAAGCTGGAGTTGGAAGTAAAATCCCCTGAGCTTGGTCGGGGCTATGCCTCTTGCTGCATAATAAAAGACGCTGGTGATGACCCCGATGCTACCAATGGCATGGAGATTTGTGCAAGAGTTTCCCGGAGGATGGATCATAAAATCGTAATAGACGGCGGTGAAGGCATAGGAAGGATAACCCGAAAGGGCCTTTTCGGTAATGTAGGGGAAGCGGCTATAAACCCGGTGCCCCGGAAGATGATTGAAAAGGGAATAAGGGAAATATCCTCTGATGGTTATGATGTTTTGATTTATGCTCCAAAAGGCGCCAAAATCGCAAAAAAAACCTTCAATCCTAATCTTGGCATTAAAGGAGGCATCTCGATTCTCGGGACTTCCGGAATAGTGGAGCCCATGTCGGAGAAGGCGCTGCTTGAGACCATATATTTAGAGATAAATTTGCTATATGACGAGGGATGCCGTGAGATACTTCTATTTCCGGGAAACTACGGTGAAGATATGGCCCGAAAGCTGGGATTGCCTGGAAAAGGGGTGCAGGTATCTAACTATATCGGTGAATCAATAGCTTATGCCTATAACAAGGGTTTTAAAAAAATCACTCTGGTCGGCCATATAGGTAAGCTTTCAAAGGTTTCCTTAGGAGCATTTAACACCCACAGCCGGGTCTGCGATATGCGCATGGAGGCTTTGGTTTATTACCTGGCCCTCGTCCAGGCTCCCCTGGAAATTTTAAAACAGGTTCATGCCTGCACTTCAACGGAAGAAGCGTTGGAGGTCATTATACCAACCCAATACAAGTCCATCTTAGGGGATATGAAAAAAGGCTGTATTGAGAGAATCAGAAAGTATCTTAAGGACGACGATTTTGATATCGATATTTACATATATTCCATGAAATACGGGGTGCTTTAACATGATTCGAGTTATAGGAGCAGGGCCGGGGCATGTCAAATACTTGACACAAGAGGCATATGAAATAATATCAACATCTGAAAACCTGGCGGCCTTTGGAAGGATATCAAAATCTGTAGAAAAAATTAACGGCAAAGTTATACGAATTCAAAAGGTCGAAGAGATTTTAGAGATGATAAATCAAAAGGATGATATAGATATTCTGGCATCCGGCGACCCTTGCTTTTTCGGTGTTGTGGATTACCTTAAAAAAAGTGGAGTCACCATTGATGAAGTGATACCCGGCCTTTCATCATTTCAGTACATGATGGCAAAACTCAAAAAAAATTGGCAGGAAGCCTGTTTCATTAGCCTTCATGGAAGGAAAGGCAGCCTTGATGAAGTGTTATCTAGCAAACTTTGTGTAATATTGACAGACCAGGAGCATAGCCCGGGAGATATTTCACGAAAGCTTTATCTCATGGGGATCTCAGGCTTAATATATGCTGGCTTTGACCTTTCTTATCCCGAGGAGAAGATAATTGAAAAAAAAATAGGAGAAGATATACCGGATTACTCCGGCCTCTCGGTGGTGGTGGTAGAACATGCGGTGGATTAGAGATGAAGAATTTATAAGAGGCAACATCCCCATGACGAAATTTGATGCCAGGATTGCAGCTATAGCGGCTATGGAAATAGAAAAAGGTGATACTCTTTTGGACGTTGGGGCAGGCACAGGTTCCATTTCCATTGAAGCGGCCCTCCAAGGGGCTGTCGTATTTGCGGTGGAGGCAAAGGAAGAGGGTGCGAATCTTATACGTCAGAACGCCTCGAAATTCGGAGTGGATATTGAAATAATTAGCGAACAGGCTCCCCAGTGCCTTGAGAAAATACAAACTTTCAATAAATGTTTTATCGGAGGCAGTGGCGGAAAACTTAGACAAATCTTTGAGCATGTCAATGAAAAAATGCCTTCCGGGGGAATCGTTGCTGCAAACTTTATAACCTTAAGGAATCTAAATGAATTTATGACTCTTATAAACCAGTATACCTACGAAGACATCGAATTGAAACTAATTCAAGTATCTTATATGGAAAATGCAGGGATAGTAAAATCCCAAAATCCAATATTCTTAGCGAAAGGAAGAAAGCCTTGAAAAAAATATACGGAATCGGAGCGGGGCCGGGGGACGGAGAGTACATCACCCTGAAAGGATATAAGCTTATACGAAAAGCCGATATGGTATTCATACCATCCAGCGGCGGAAAGAGTTTTGCCGGGAATATTGCCAAAGATTATATAAGTGATAAACAAGTTGTAGAATTGGATTTTGCCATGGACGGAAATGAGAAGGGAAAATATGCCGCCATCGCCCGGCTCATAGATGACAAATTAAAATCGGGACAAACCGGTGTGTTTTTAACTTTGGGAGACCCTATGGTTTACAGCACCTTTTGTTACTTTATGGAGGAGCTTGTGAAGCTGGGCATCCAGGTGGAGACCGTACCGGGAGTGACCTCCTTTTGCGCCGCCGCCAACCGTGCAAAGGTGCCTGTGGCCCTCAAAGGAGAAAGCTTTTATCTGTGTGATGGGGATATCGATGAAGAGATTTTAAAGGCAGCAGATTCAGTCTGTATTTTGAAGACATATAAAAACAAAGCAAGCATACTTAATGCTTTGGAAAAGCACGGATTTGAATATGTATATGTAAAAAGATGCACCTGTGACGAGGAAAAGGTCTTATATGAAAGGGACGAAATCCTTAAAGACACTGATTACATGTCCCTTATTATGGGAAGGAGGAAGACGGTGTGATAAGCTTTGTAGGTGCAGGCCCGGGGGATGTGGATCTTATTACGGTAAGGGGAAGAAGACTTTTGGAAAAAGCTGATGTGGTCATATATGCGGGCTCCTTGGTGTCCAGGGACCACCTGACCTTTTGCAAAGAAGGCTGCAAGTTTTATGACAGTGCCTCCATGACCCTGGAAGAAGTAATAGAAGTTATGGAAAGGGAATACAGACAAGGAAAAAGAGTGGTGAGACTTCATACAGGAGACCCCTCCATATACGGAGCCATAAAAGAGCAGATGGATTTACTGGAGGAAAAGGGCATTGAATTTGAAGTAGTCCCCGGAGTCAGTTCTTTTACGGCAAGTTGTGCTGCCATAAAAGGGGAATTCACATTACCCGGTATAAGCCAGACGGTTATAATCACCCGACTGGAAGGCAGGACACCGGTGCCAAGTTCAGAATCTCTCGAACTCTTAGCCTTCCACAAGGCATCCATGGCCATATTCTTATCGGTGGGGAGCATAGAAAGGGCTGTTGAAAAGCTGAAACAGGGCTATGGAAGAAGTGATGTGCCAGTAGCGGTGGTATATAAGGCCACCTGGGAAGATGAAAAGGTAATAATCGGGACCCTTGATGATATAGCCCAAAAGGTAAGGGACCAGGGGATAGAAAACTTTGCCATGATTCTCGTCGGGGATTTCATAAATGGCAAATATGAGAGGTCTAGACTATATGATCCCAGCTTTGCCCACGGTTTTCGGAGGGCGGTCAAGTGAAGTGTGCAGTAATATCTTTTACAGATGCGGGAGAAAAAATAGCACAGGCTATCGGAAATTACATTCCAAACACCGACCTATACAGTCATAAGGCATATCCGGGGGGAGTCCAACCCCTAATGGGCATGATAGCCTGCGAATATGACCGAATCGTATTTGTATGTGCCGTGGGCATTGCGGTGAGGTTGATGGCACCTTATATCAGGCATAAGACCCAAGACCCTGCGGTGGTAGTCGTAGATGATATGGGAAGGTATGCTACTAGCCTTTTATCCGGGCATGTGGGCGGGGCCAATGATTTTACGAAAGAAATAGCTAAAGTTATAGGTGCACAGCCCATAATAACTACAGCTTCGGAAGGAAGAGGGATAGAATCGGTAGACATGTTTGCCAAGAGGTGCAGCCTTGTCATTGAAAATATGGAAGATGCCAAAACCATAACAGCCCTAATGGTAAACGGAGGAGTTTTGCGGGTCGTCTCGGAAATTCAGCCCATTATAAATTACCCTAGAATATCCGAAACCGATTATGACGGGTGCCTGTACATTACGTCCCAAAAGTCCGTATCCTGCCATAAACCTTACTGTATTCTGAGGCCCAAAAACCTCACCGTGGGGGTGGGATGCAAAAAAGGCAAGACCCGGGACGATATTTTAAAGGCCATTTATCATGTCTTTGAATTAAATAATTTGAGTATTAAATCGATAGGTTCCATATCGACAATTGACATAAAAAAAGATGAACAGGGTTTGGTTGAGGCTTGCAAATATTTAGGCTGCAGCTTTTATACATTTTCAGAGGAACAAATACGTTCTGTTCAGGATAGCTTCCTTGGGAGTCCTTTTGTGGAAGACATGGTGGGTGTAACTGGTGTTTGCGAACCATGTGCCTATTTAACTTCCGGGGAAGTGATAGTCAGTAAAACATCACTTAATGGTGTTACAGTTTCTGTGGGGAGGAAAAAACAGCATGGCGAAACTATATGTAGTAGGCTTGGGGCCGGGCGGTAAGGATTGCATGACATCGAGAGCAATTGAAGCCATAGAAAAATCAAAGGTCATAGTAGGATACAAATTCTATGTGGATTTAATAAAGGATATGCTGGGCGGCAAAGAAGCTATAACTACAGGCATGCGGGGGGAAATACAGCGGTGCCAGTTGGCAATTGAAAAGGTAAAACAGGGTTTGGACACATCCATTATTAGCACAGGAGATGCCGGCTTGTACGGCATGGCAGGCCCCATACTGGAACTTGCTGAGGGCATTGACGTGGAAGTTGTGCCGGGGGTAACCAGTTGCTTTGCTGCAGCGGCTGAGCTCGGGGCTCCGATTATGCATGATTTCTGCTCCATAAGCTTGAGTGACCTTTTAACACCGTGGGAGGTTATAGAAAAAAGGCTGGAATGTGCCGCAGCTGCCGATTTTGTCATAGCCTTATACAATCCCAGGAGCCGCGGCCGCTCCATGAATCTAAAAAAAGCTGTAGATATTCTATTGAAACACAAAAAACCTCATACCCCGGTGGGCATCGTTAAAAACGCAGGCCGGGACGGAAATCACAAAACGGTAACTACCATTTCAAATATAGATTATGAGCTGGTAGATATGACTACGGTTTTGATAATAGGCAACAATACCACATACGTAAAAGGAGAAAGAATGATTACTCCCAGGGGGTATAAAATTTGATATGGATAATAGGAGGGACCCGGGAAACCGCAGAACTGGTCAAAAGAATAAAAGATGATGACAAATACGTCATTACTGCCGCCACCGATTCCGAGAGGGAGTTTTTGGATGATAAAAACCTTGTGGTGGGCCGCATGGATCAAATGGGTATGGAGGCTTTTATCCGGGAAAACTCCATTGATATGATAGTGGACCTGTCTCATCCCTATGCCTTGGAAGTCACGAAAAACGCTAAAGATGCTGCCCGAAAACTTAAAATTGACTATATACGATATGTTCGAAAAAAGACCCAAGATACTGAAGGCTGCATTTATCTGGATTCGGTTGAACAATGCCAGGAGTTTTTAAAGTCTGTAAAAGGATGTGTGTTTTTTACCACAGGTTCCAAAAACATAAAAGATTTCGAATCGGTGAGGGGAAACAACAGATTTGTCTACAGGGTTCTTCCTGCCACAGAAAGCATTGAAGAGTGCTTTAAAAACAATGTCAAAATGAAGAATATAGTGGCTGTATTAGGCCCCTTTAGTGAAGACATGAATGCGGCCATGTTTAAAGAATATGGTGCCGATTATGTGGTCATGAAAGATAGTGGCAATCAGGGAGGGACTTATGAGAAAATCCAGGCATGCAGGAGGCTCAATATCCCTGCGGTGATTATTGGCCGCTATGATGAACATGGATTAGAGAATATAGACGAAGTTGTAAAACGTATACGGCAAAGAAAGTCCGGAAGGCTTAAAGCTGAGTTGAATTTGAGCCGGGAGACCTGGCTATGCTGATTTACTGACCCACGGAAACTTTTAAAATAACAAAATATAAGGAGTGACATTGATGTTTAGAAAAATGTGGAAACAAAAGGTTATGATGGTCATTGGTTTATTTCTTTGCAGTTTATTGCTGGGGGCTTATGGTGGTAATTTGCAACTGGCAGAAGGCAGTCAAACGGTTGAACAGGAAAATGTAGAGTTTCAAGAACATGGAGACAAAAAAGGCATTTTGGTTATCAGCTTTGGAACAAGTTATGCTGATACCAGAAAAGTGACTATTGAAGCCTGTGAAGAAAAAATAGCGGCAAGCTTCCCGGATTATGAAGTCCGCAGAGCCTTTACATCCAGTATTATCATCAAAAAGCTAAAGGAAAGAGACAATATTCAAATTGATACCCCTGAAGAAGCTTTGAACAAAATGAAAGACGAAGGATTCACCAAAGTCATTGTACAGCCCTTGCATATTATTCCCGGCTTAGAATATGAAGAAGTTTTAGCTGTGGTGAATAATTTCAGGGGCTCTTTCAAAGAATTGACTGTAGGCCGGCCTGTTCTTTACGGTATAGAAGACTATAAACAAGCTGTGGAAGCTTTAAAGCAGCAATTGCCGGCATTGGATAAAGACCATGCAGTAGTTTTAATGGGCCATGGTACAACCCATCCGGCTAATGCCTGTTATTCTTGCCTGCAAAGCGTGTTAAACGATGAGGAATCAAATGTCTTGGTAGGGGTCGTTGAAGGATATCCGGGAATTGACAATGTAATAGCTAAACTAAAGCGAAACAATATTAAAGAAGTAACACTAATGCCTTACATGCTTGTGGCCGGGGACCATGCAATTAATGATATGGCCGGTGATGAGGAGGATTCTTGGAAGAGTATACTTGAAAGAGAAGGTTTCAAGGTCAACATTTATTTACATGGTTTAGGCGAGAACAACAGTTACCAGGAAATATATGTGCAGAGGGTTCAGGACTGTATTGACGGCAATCCGTTAGGCATTGAAGAAGAATAAATAAATCTGTAATGGTCAGAGCTTAATAGTTAAGGTTTATAAATATGGGTTGTGGCTAAATAGTGCACAACCCATATTTGTATAAGCATATTGTATTAGTATATATAATATATAAATAATACTTGACCATCCCTTCAAAATTAATAACTGCACAAGGCTGTACAATTTATGTTATAATAAAAGTTGAAATGTTTATAGGAATAAAATGAAGCGTTTTTAAAACTGTCAAAACAGCACACCTATTTCAAATACTAGTACCTAAATTGCATTTTACAAATATTCTTTATATAAGTTGAGGGGAGGGGGATTCATATGGATCGGGAAACATCAGTAAAAGAGCTGCTACAAAAACTCTCCCGACAGTATTTACGAGAACAGGGCCTGTCGGAGATAATTGGTGTTAAAGCAGAGGATATTTCTCAACATCTTGATATTCACCGCAGCAATGCTTCACATTATTTAAATCGTCTGGTTAAAAAGGGCGAAGCTATAAAAATCAATGGGCGCCCCGCAAATTTTCTTGACAGAGGAGAAGTGGAGAAAGAATTATGCAGAAAACTAAGCATAAAAGAGTTAATCATCAATGATTTAAAAGAATTGACTGTTTCTGTGCAGGTTCAAGAAAAAAGACAGGCGGAAAATTTTAATAAATATCCTTTTAAAAATCTCATTGGCTATAACAATAGCTTGTCAAAACAAATAGAACAGGCCAAGGCAGCTGTAATGTATCCCCCAAATGGTCTTCATACACTGATAGTTGGTCCTACGGGAGCCGGGAAAAGTTTATTTGCACACAAAATGTATGAATTTGCCAAGCAAATGGGAGTAATAGAAGGGGGCTCCGATTTTATTACATTTAATTGTGCGGATTACAGCAACAATCCGCAGCTTCTGTTCTCGCAATTGTTTGGGTACACAAAAGGTGCTTTCAGCGGTGCTGATTCTGATAAACCGGGTCTTGTGGAAATGGCGGACGGCAGTATGCTCTTTTTGGATGAGATACATCGATTACCGCCTGAAGGCCAGGAAACTCTGTTTAATCTAATGGACTACGGAACTTTTAGACGCCTCGGTGAAACGAAAAAAACCCGTGAAGCTCAGGTGCGAATAGTTGGCGCAACCACCATCAGCCCGGATTCGGTATTGCTCCAAACTTTTCTTAGGCGTATCCCCCTCGTCATTCACATTCCGGGTTTGGATGAAAGACCTTTAGTTGAACGTATGGCATTTATAGCCAAATTCTTTTCTCAGGAATCAGAAAAAATCGGTGTTCCTATTAATGTTGGCTGTGATATAGTTAGGGCTTTGCTTTTATATGAATGTCCCGGAAATATAGGTCAATTGAAAAGTGATATTCAACTTATGTGTGCACTGGCCTTCGTAGAGTTTTCAGCTTCCGGGGCCAAAGAAATTATTATTAATAACAATCATATTAAAGAACAGTTAAGAAAATATACAAAAGAGGCTTTTGAATACAACGACTTACTAGAACAGTTTACCGGCAAACAGAAGAAATGGTGCAGATTCAGCTCAGATAATATAAGTCTGCATTCAAATGATAACGAAGATATATACTCAGATATCACCGATTGGGTGGCTGAATTTATAGATTCGGATGTGCCTAAAGAAAAAGTTAATAACATTATGAAAGAAGAGGTCAGGAGTTATTATGATTTTTTGCAGAGCGTAGGTGAAGATGAGCAAAGTATAGAAAAAGTTTTCGGAAAAATTGTAAGTACCCGTATAATGAAAATTACGCATCAGGTTCTAAGTAAAGTCAATTTTCCCAAGGGCGTTCGCATAAGCAGACGACTACTTTTCTTTCTATTGTCCATTCATCTAAATTCTGCTATAAAGCGTATAGAGTCGGGGGTACTGCTTGATAATTCCGATTTAAGAGATGTAGACAAAAAATCTCAATATTATTTTATTGCTCAGCAGATAGCAAAGGCTGTATCTTTGTTAATAAACAAGGATATACCTGAAAGCGAAATAGATTATATAGCTCTGACCGTCAATAAAGTTCAGACACTAAAAAGGGAAGAGTCTCCCAGAGTTGCGGTGGTGGTAGGCAGCAGAGGTGAAAGAGCCGAGCAAATGGTAAAGGTTGCCCAGAATCTTTTAGGAACGGACCACGGAACAAGCCTCATACTTAATCCCCAATGGAAACCGGACCAGTACAAGGCAGCTATCAGTCAAACCATCCAGGCAGTCGATGAAGGTAAAGGTATAATTTTCTTGTGTAGCCATTCTTCAGTTAGAGATTATGTAAAAGAGATAAGCATAAAAACCGGAATAAAAGTTGAAATAATTAGCAGGGTTTCTACGGAAATTGTAGTTGAAGCCATACGATTGGCACTTGAACCAAATCTTACTTTAAATGATGTGGCAAATAATCTAATGAAAATGACACCGGAAGGGAGCAGTTTAGATTTTAATACATCCAAGGATGTTGATGTGGTTGTTTTTGCTGCTGTGGGGTCTCACAGAATCTCAGGAGATGTGCGGCGTAAACTGCTAAATAAAATTAATGCACAGCATATTAGAGTAGTCAATGTTTTTGGTAAAGACGAAAAAGAGTTAAAGCATAATATTTATAATTTACCTGACTTCAATAATATCATTGCAATTATTGGTTCTGTTGACCCTAAAGTTGACAAACCCTTTATTTCTCTCGAATCTTTATCCGGAGATGAAGAGCTTGAGAAAATATATTCTCTATTAAAACAGAACAAACTAGGAAACGATGATACAAATAATGTCAGTGAAAAGGGCCTGCTTAAAACCATTAAATTTAATTTAGATAGATTGGACTCCTTTTGGTCTGTTAAATAGTGAATAATCTTTTAAGTGAAGTGTTTAAAATCTGTTTAAACAGAAGTCATTATTTGTGACTTCTGTTTATTTTTTCTGATTTAAAAAGTAATATCAAAGGCATGATTAGATTTACTGCTGTAAGTCTTTAAACACATATTGGCATGAAACCTGCAAGTTATACTATAGCAGATTTATTGAGGGCTTTGCAAGAACTAAGGCTTTCTATTATTTTTATCAGGGGGTGATGATTTCAGCTAAAATAGTTACAAATTTTTACAGGTAAAAGGGAGTGATGGAATGGTAGGTATAGTCATTGCAGCCCATGGAGAATTGGGTACATGTTTTAGAAAGACCATAAACCTATTTTTAAAAGATGCAAAAAGTATCACATCAGTAGATTTAACAGAAAGTTCGGGACCTGAAAAGTTTGTCAGGGACTTGGAGAAAGCCGTACACGAAGTGGACAGTGGTAAAGGTGTTTTAATTATGGCAGACCTTTTTGGTGGGACCCCTGCCAACAGCGCATGGAAAATTGTTTCTTCAACGCCAAACTGTCAGTGTATTACAGGTGTTAACCTAGGTATGGTTTTAGAGGTTTTATTTCAAAGAGATGAAACAAAAACCCTGTCTGAATTGGAGCATGTGGCTAAAGAAGCCGGCGTGAACGGTGTAAGGCTTTTAGAACCGATTTAATGACAGATTGATCTAATCATTCATGGGACGGTGAAAAAATGGGTAATGTTAATTACAGGATTGACGATAGGTTAATCCATGGGCAG
>JAAYFF010000037.1 GCA_012728375.1 Bacillota bacterium
GGCGTGGACTTGGGTGATGGGTTATCGGATGCAGAATTTAAACGGCTGATCCGTAGGCAGTATAACAAGGTTAAAAGCATTGCCGATGGTGGCTTTTGCTGATATCGGATGCTAATAGGTGCGCGTATCTTTGACGCTTACCTTTCGTCGGAAATCAAGATCCTTTTTCAGATAAAACGAAGCAAGAAGGCGCGATTTTAACAATAGTTCAGCAACTTAAGCCGGACTATATCTATTTATTTCCTTCAGCCCGCCTTCCCGGAAATAGCAGCGAGACCGAGACAAATGCAGAAGAAACTAAAGAATGGTTGATAAATTTCTTTAATTCCAACAGCAATAATATCTTTATTCGTCCTTTGTCCTTGTCCGACCCGCGCAGGATACCCGATATACTTGACCAGGGAAGCAGGGAAATTAAATATATTCTTAATTCCGTTAGCAGCGAAAATACGGAAATAATAATAAACGTTTCTTCAGGCACTCCCCAGATGCAGAGTTGTTGGTACATTTGGGCGAACAGCGGGCTTTTTGCACCCTGTAAAGTTTCCCTTTACCAAGTAGGCAACCCGGTGTATGTAGCAGAAGATAAGAGGGTAGAAAAAGTTGACTTTGAGTTCATGGAAGAAAACAACACAATAGAAAGGATCAGGAAGTACTTAACAGCGTCTCTGTTTCAGGCTGCAGCGGAAGAAGCGGAAAAACTGACTCAAATTTCTTGTTATTCGCATCGAAGGTTTAATGCAGAAATAGTTAAAACAGTTTGTCTGAGCTATCATCATTGGGACCTGTTAAACTACCGGGAAGCTTCATCCCAGTTAAAAAAAATAATTGCCAGATTGGATAATGTACATGATTTGCAAAACTTTATTAATAGCGTAAAGAATCAAATTGAAACTCTTGAACAGCTTACCAATTCTGATAATGAGGATATCTATGGCTTAACGGATATTTACTATAATGCCCAGAGGCATTTTTACCAAAACGCTTATGCAGATACTCTGGCCAGAATATGGAGGCTTATTGAAGGCTGTCTTTATTACCGCCTGAGAAACAAATACGGCGTCGAGCCAAGGGATATTGGCTCAAGCAAAAATAAAGACAATATGAAGAAGGTATTAAATGGCGTTCAAGTATTTAAGGAACTTTCCTTTTCAAAGTCCGCCTCTGCTTTAAAAAATGCCTTAGCAGATACCGGATATATTGCTTTTGAAAAAAAAGAGGTGGAGTTGCCCTGGGGTGCCGGAACGAGAAAACAGAAGATTGAGAGCGCAATGGAGGATATTCGCAAGATCCGCAACGAATCCATAGTAGCCCACGGTATTAAGCCCGTTTCCCGCGAGGTGGCGCAATTATCTTTTTAAAGGAAACGAAAGCGTAGATATTGTCAAAGAATTATTATATTAGTGTATAAGGATTAGAAAAGCGAAGAAAACGGATGATTTCTTCGTTTTTAATTTTGAGAACCGGAGCAAGCACTCCGGTTTTTTTTTGCGCATATATTACAGCAGTTTAAAGTTAGCCGCTGATAACATTTTTATGCCCACATTATTTCAGGAGGATGTTTTCTAGTGAAAGAAAAGATAATTCCGCTGCATCTTCTTCCTACCGGGAGTTCGGGCAGGGTAAAGGAATTAAGGTCCCTGGACGGTATGCGCCGGAGATTGCTGGACCTGGGCTTCATTAACGGAACTGTTGTGGAATCGCTGCGCAGAAGTCCTTTCGGGGATCCTACTGCCTATCAGATCAGAGGGGCTGTCATTGCCCTCCGTTCGGAGGAAGCGTCCCGTATTCTTGTGGAAAGAGTATGATTCAGTCAGGAGGGATCTAAAGTTCGATGGGTCTTACATATCAATCCACCGGCCCCGCTTCCTTATGGAAAACGGCCGGAGTCAAAACAGATTCGCAACGCCATTTTGTCATCGCGCTGGCAGGGAACCCCAATACGGGTAAAAGTACGATTTTTAACCGCCTGACAGGATTAAAACAACATACCGGCAACTGGCCGGGTAAAACGGTAGCTCTGGCAAAGGGAAGTTATAATTACAGGGACAGTAAATTCATGGTGGTTGATTTGCCCGGAACATACTCTCTTTTTACCAATTCTGCGGAGGAGGAAATTGCCCGCGATTTTATTTGTTTTGGTCAACCCCATGTCACAGTGGTTGTTTTAGATTCCACCTGCCTGGAGAGAAATTTAAACCTGGCCTTGCAAATATTGGAGATTACCCGCAAGGCAGTGATCTGCTTAAATTTAATTGATGAAGCAGAAAGAAAAAAGATTAAAATTGATGGGCCGGGGCTTGCAAATTTATTAAAGGTTCCTGTGATAGAAACCAACGCCAGAGCCGGGGCCGGTCTGGGGGAACTGAAAGCAGCAATTTACAGGGTGGCAAAGGATGATAGCGTAAAAAACCCCTTCAAAATAAACTACGACGAACAAATAGAAAAAGCCCTTGCTCTCCTGGAGCCCCGGGTTAAAGAAACAGCCGGCACGCGAATTAATGCCCGCTGGGCCGCGTTACGCCTGTTGGAGGGGGATAAAAACATTCTGCATGCTCTCAATCGGTACCCGGATAGTACGTCTTTGCCAAACGGTGTTTGGAGCGAACTGTTAAGAGACGCTCAACAATGTGCCGGTTTAGACGGAGTAGAGGTGCAGGATCTCATCGCGGAGGGCATTGTCAAACAGGCAGAAACCCTCTTTTCCGAAACAACAGTCTTTGGCCCCGGACAGCAAACCTCCCTGGACAGGAAGATTGATGATATACTGACATCTAAAACATGGGGAATTCCCATTATGCTCGCCCTCCTCGGCGTTGTCTTCTGGATTACCATTAAAGGCGCCAACTACCCCTCCGGGTTGCTGGCCTCAGGTTTTGGGTATCTGGAAGCAGAATTGACTCATGTTTTGCTGGCCTGGAATTGCCCTGCCTGGCTCTACGGCATTCTTGTCCCGGGTATTTATAAAACCCTTACCTGGGTTGTTTCCGTGATGCTGCCCCCGATGGCCATTTTTTTCCCTCTGTTTACCCTGCTGGAAGACCTGGGTTACCTCCCCCGTGTAGCCTTTAATATGGACAATTTCTTTAAAAAGGCTTGCGCCCACGGTAAGCAGGTTCTGACTATGTGCATGGGTTTTGGCTGCAATGCTGCAGGTGTCATTGCCTGCCGCATCATCGATTCTCCAAGGGAAAGACTGATTGCCACCGTCACCAATAACTTTGTTCCCTGCAACGGCCGTTTTCCGCTCCTTATTGTTCTTGCCTCTATTTTTATTGCCGGCAATACAGGGCCTTTCCGAAGCCTGTGGGCTGCTTTGAGCATACTGGCAGCTGTAGTGCTGGGCATAGCCCTAACGCTGATTATCTCCAGGATTCTATCCAAAACAATACTTAAAGGCATGCCGTCTTCTTTTACTTTGGAACTGCCGCCGTACCGCAAACCGCAAATAGGCAGAATCGTTATCCGTTCCATCCTCGACCGGACGCTGTTTGTCCTGTCGAGGGCGGTCATCGTGGCAGCGCCTGCGGGTATGGTAATCTGGCTTATGGCCAATATCAGCCTGGGGGACAGCAGCATTCTCCATTATTGTGCAGGTATTCTTCATCCTTTCGCCCGTTTACTGGGGCTGGACGGCTTTATTCTCATGGCTTTTATCCTGGGCCTTCCTGCAAACGAGATTGTCCTGCCCATTCTGATTATGAGCTATCTGTCGCAGGGGGTAATGCTTGAGCCCGATAATTTAATTATGGTGAGGCAGTTGCTGCTGGACAACGGCTGGACCTGGCTGACAGCCGTTTGCATGATGCTTTTTGTCCTCAATCACTGGCCGTGCGGCACAACTTTGCTGACCATCCGCAAAGAAACCCAAAGCTTGAAATGGACGGTTTTTTCCTTTCTGATCCCAACCGTCACCGGTATGATTGTTTGCTTTGTAGTGGCACAAACAGCCCGGCTGTGCGGGCTGGCCTAAGCAACTGCATGGAGAGAGGGGCTCTTTGCATAATTATTAGAAAATAAATGTTGCGAGGTGGAAACATGGTTAGCTCCGGCAAAGAATTTTATACGGACCGCGGTTACGCATTATTGCGGCAGTATAATAAAATTCTTACCCCGAGCATGGAAGATTATCTTGAAATGGCTTACCGTCTTGGCCAAGACAGGGGCTATACTAGGATGGGCGATCTGGCGGAGGCTCTCAATGTGCAGCCCCCTTCAGCAAGCAAAATGGTACAAAAGCTTGCTGAACTGGGCTTTTTTAACTATGAAAGGTACGGAGTTGTTGAATTTACGGACCTGGGCCGGGAAACCGGCGAATATTTGCTGAGGCGGCATGAAACGATTGAAAAATTCCTGGAAATAATCGGGGTGACGCAAAATCTTTTAAAAGATACGGAGCAAATAGAACATAATATCAGCGATGAAACATATCAAAAGCTGATCCTGCTGCTGCAGTTTCTGGAACAGAACGGACGGCTGAAAGAGTTCCAATTGTTTTCAGCCCGTCAGGAGACATAACTTCAGCAATAACAGCCAAAGCCCTTTACTTTTCAAGCTGCCATAATCTTACAGAGGTTATGGCAGCTTTCTTTTAGAACTATTAAAAAAAGCTTATCATGAGAGGAGAGGAAGAAGTGAACTTAACAAAATTTTTTTTTGAAAAAACAACCTTGGTTCCTGACAAACCGGCTCTTGTTTTTGAGGAGGCAACATACACTTACAGCGATGTAGCTGAGGCAGTAAAGCAATATGCCAATTTGCTTGCCCGCTTAGGGGTAAAAAAAGGAGACAGGGTTGCCTTACAGCTTCCTAATTGTGCGGAATTCGTTTTTCTGCATTTGGCAAATTTGTCGTTAGGGGCCATTACCTTACCTTTAAATACCGGTTACCGGCCCGAGGAGATTAATTACTTCCTCGATGATTCCGGAAGCAGCATCTTTGTCGCTGATGATGAAAAATTTATACCTGATATTTCCGGTCAAAAGAGTAACGGAAAGGTACAAACTATTATCAGGAAGGGCAATTCAGCAAATAGCTTACAAGCACTTTTAAAGGAATCTCAAAAAAGCGGGGACACTGTCCCCGACTATCCCACACAGGCTGATGATGTGGCGTTGCTTTGCTATACTTCCGGAACCACGGGAAAACCAAAAGGCGCAATGATTACGCACCGCAATTTGATTACAAATGCAGTGGCTCTGCAAAAGGTATGGAAATGGACGGAAAATGATATTCTTCTTAATGTGCTTCCCATGTTTCATATTCACGGGTTGTGCGTCGCGCTTCACGGAGCATTAAACGCAGGTTCAACAATAATTATTCATGAAAAGTTCGAGCCAAAGAAATGCATAGAAACAATAGGAAAACAAAAATGCACTATGTTTATGGCAGTGCCGACAATTTACTACCGGTTGATGGAAGTATGGCCTGAACTTAATCCCGATCTTTCATCCATGCGGGTTTTTATCTCAGGATCCGCACCCTTGTCTGAAGAGCTTTTTGAGCGCTTTTATTCTGCTACCGGTTTTCGCATTTTGGAAAGGTACGGCATGACTGAAACACAAATTATTGCCTCCAATCCCTATGAAGAGGAAAGGAGAAAAAGCAAAAGTGTGGGTTATGCTCTGCCGGGAATTCAAATTCGTATAGCCTCCGCATCAGGTGTTGATGTCAAGCCGGGAGAAATTGGAGAAGTGCTGGTTAAAGGCGAGAATGTTTTTAAAGGGTACTGGCAAATGCCCAAAAAAACCAGGGATTCTTTCCTGGGCGAGTGGTTCCGGACAGGTGATTTGGGTTATCAGGACGAAAAAGATGAAATGCGTCTCTATCTTGTGGGAAGGTCAAAGGAGCTAATTATTTCCGGAGGTTATAACGTTTATCCCAAAGAAGTGGAAGATGTCATCAACCAGCATAGTGCAGTTGAGGAGTCGGCAGTTGTCGGAATTAGTGACCGGGAGTATGGTGAAAAAGTGGTTGCTGCTGTTGTCTTAAAGGAAAAGCAGCCCGCAGCTTTTGAAGATACTTTAATTAAGTTTTGCAAAGGGAAGCTTGCCAGTTACAAATGCCCGAAAAAAATTGTTTTTTTAGATAAATTGCCCCGCAATGCTTTAGGGAAAATACAAAAACATTTAATCATCGAGGGTTTTCCAAAAGGTTAAACTTTCGTTTTAGCAGTCTTTTTACAATAATTATTTGCAGAAATGCTTAAAAAAATGTATTTTATAAGGGGGGCTGCAACTACTAAAGCCTGCAAGGAGGGAAGACATTGTACGTTGGCGTAGATGTTGGAGGGACGTATACGGATGCTGTACTCTTGCGCAACGGAGCAGTGGGTGCTACCGCCAAAATACCGACGAGATCCAATCTGCTGGAATCCGTCCTGGAAGCACTTGATATTGTCCTGAAAGATGTGGATACAAGGGATATAAAAAGAATTGTTTTCAGTACAACGATGATTACCAATCTGATCGCGGGAAAAAAGTACGACAAGGTAGCTTTGCTTCTCATTCCCGGACCAGGTATGAACCTGAAGTACTATGATTTTAAAACAGATGTAATCATCCTGTCCGGCGCGATAGATTACCGGGGAAGGGAGATAGTGCCCTTAAACGAAAGGGAGATCGAGGAGGCGCTGGTAAGCCTTGCTGAAAAGGGATACAGAAAGGTCGGCGTCGTTGGAAAATTTTCTCCCCGCAACAGCGCTCATGAAAAACGCGTTGCAGAAATTATTAAGGAAAAATATCCCGACTGGCACGTGGAACTTGGCTTCCAAGCCGGTCCTCAACTCAACTTTCCCAGGCGCGCAGTTACCACCTTCCTGACCTGCGCAACCAGGGAACCATACAATACTTTTGTGAATTCCGTCAAGGAGGCGCTGGCAAAGAGGAACATAACAGCCGAGGTTTTCATTTTAAAAGCGGATGCAGGGACTTTGCCGCTTGAGAATTCCGTGGAGCAGCCGGTAGAAACTATTTTTTCCGGACCCTCAGCGAGCACTCTGGGAGTAGAAGCACTGACCCCTCCGGACGTGACGGAAGTGGCAGTGGATGTCGGCGGTACCACGACAGACATTGCTTTGATTCTGGATGGGCAACCCTTGCTTTCAGCAAAAGGTGCCCGGGTTGACGGGCAACTTACTCAGGTGCGCACCCTGGCCGTTAAATCTGTCCCTGTCGGCGGCGACAGCGTCCTGGAGCTTGCCGGAGAAGAAATCGTTTTCCGCGCTGAAAGGCTTGGACCTGCCTATTGCATGGGCGGACCTGCACCGACTCCAACTGATGCCTTGCGGGTGCTGGGTCTGACTTCCCTTGGAGATGAGGGCAAAGCCCGGGAAGCTATGGAAAACCTTGGGAGCCCCCTTGGTATGAGCGCCCTGGAGACCGCAGAAAAGGTTACGGATCTGGTGGTCAGCAGTATAACAAATGAAATTAAAAAAATGTTTAAGGAATGGGAGCAGGAGCCGGCGTACCGTATCTGGGAACTGCTGCATAAAAAGAAAGTTAAACCTTCTATCGTCGTCGGAGTAGGGGGCGGAGCAGAGGGCTTTATAAAGCGCATTGCGCAAGAACTGGGCTGTAAGCCGGTAACTCCGCCTTATGCGGCGGTTGCCAATGCCATTGGCGCGGCAGTAGCCAGGCCCACATTACAGTTGAGCCTGCGGGCTGATACTGAACAGGGTTACTATATTATCCGGGAAGACGGTATTCAGGAGAAAATTAGCAGGCATTCCTTTAACGAGCAAAAAGCGCTCGAGCTGGCCAAGGAAAGACTGCTTCAAAAAGCGGCCGGCTATGGTCTGAAAGTGGCACCGGAGGAAATTGAAATTACTTATCAGGAAGTATTTAATATGATCAGGGGCTGGAGTACTGTCGGCCGCTTGTACGATTTGACCGTTCAGACTCCCGGAGGCATTGCCCTCCGGGTAGAGATGGGGGGTAAATAAGTATGCAAGACCCAGGCAACAAAAAAACCGGATTGATCTTTTTCCCCGCCTTTGATTGGGCTATTTCTCCCACCCACCCGGAAAGGGAAGAACGCCTTCTTTACACTCGCGATCAGATTTTTGAAGAGGGAATTATGGATCTTCCCGAAATATCGGAATATGCTCCTGTTCTGGCCAAAACCCATGACATCGCCAGAACGCATTTTTGTGTGCCCCGTGTCGAAGACCGTATTACCGAGGCGCATCTTATTGCAGCAGGGGCTGCCATTCTTCTGGCTGAAGAAATAATTTCCGGCAGGTTAAAGAATGGATTTGCCCTGGTCAGGCCTCCGGGACATCACTCCATGAGAGTGGTTCACGGAAATCGCGGTTTTTGTAATATAAACAATGAGGCAATTATGGTGGATTACCTGCGCCGGCACCACGGCATAAAGCGCATCGCCATTGTGGATACGGATGTCCACCACGGTGACGGAACGCAGGACATTTTCTGGCACGACCCGGATGTCCTTTTCATATCCTTCCACCAGGACGGAAGGACGATCTATCCCGGTACCGGGTTTGCCGACGAGCTGGGCGGTCCCAAAGCCTTTGCCAGGACCATCAATATCCCCCTGCCACCCGGGACCACTGACGAAAGCATATTATATATCGTCGACAACCTCATCCTGCCGATCCTGGAGGATTTTAAGCCGGAGTTTATCGTGAACTCAGCCGGCCAGGACAACCATTTTACCGACCCGCTCGGCAGCATGAAATTTACTGCCCAGGGGTACGCCAGGCTGACGGAGAAACTAAAGCCGGATCTGGCGGTGCTGGAAGGCGGCTATGCCATTGAAACCGCCTTGCCTTATGTAAATATGGGCATTATCCTGGCGCTGGCGGGACTCGACTACAGCTCAGTGCTTGAACCGGATCTGCAGGATTTAAGGGAAAGCGGAGAAATTTCCGGTTACATCCGCCGGATCGTGGAGACGCATTTAAAAAACTGGGAAAAGCGTGATGAAGCCTTTGCCGCGTCTCAAACCATAAAAGGCGATTTTTTCCAAGAAAAGAAAAGGATCTATTACGATACGGAAGGAATTAGCGAATACCGGTCTGAAAAGCTCAGGATTTGTGATGACTGCCCGGGTTATTTAACAATAGAGACCAGCGCCTCCCGCCACTTTGACAGCAGCGGAACAGCGCTGTGCATCTCTATTCCTTTTACCGCTTGTTCCTCCTGCAGCGCAGAAGCGCACGATCTTTATGAAAAAACGAAAAAGACAAGGGAATACCGCTACATGTATCTGCAAGACAAGCCGCAGGACATTTTTTTGAGCTACGATTTTAATACAGGAAAAGAGCTGCGTTCCGAAGGATAGAAACGGAACTTTTGAGATCAATAAGCGAGCAGGCTCCCCGGTTCTATGGCTGCGGTGCACAGGTAAAAGGAAAAGGACACGAACATTGGAGCCGGGGCAGCTAGCTGGCTAAGAATAATTCTTTTGGCAAAATCTCAGTTTTTTCTACGCTTTACACGGCCTTATGTTTCGGTTATAATAGAGAGGAATAACGGGGCGTAGCGCAGCTTGGCAGCGCGCTTGGTTCGGGACCAAGAGGCCGCGGGTTCAAATCCCGCCGCTCCGACCAAAAAGGTTTGGGATATTAAATCCACAAACCTTTTTTATATGTTAATTTATGGGCAAGGAAATTTTTACAATAAACATTTCCGTTATATGGATCTATTATTTGATTGTCCGAACCTTAATGAACTTAAAAGCTATAGGAACAACCACTAGTTTCCGTTGACGAGTATTGTCAAATTCGAAAATTTTATTCTGTTTTTGATCTGAGCCCATCTGAGAAATTACAGTGTCTCCTTCGTATTATCTAACCCTGTATCATGGCACTCCATAGTCACGACACAATTTCGTCCTTTAGTTTTTGCTTTGTACAGGGCATCATCTGACTTTTTAAGAATATCTTCAATATTGCTGTTATTATCACTGTTTCCAAAGGTTGCCGCTACTCCAATGCTTACAGTAAAAGTAATTTCCTGTTTTCCGTAAATTACTTTTGTCTTTGACACAGTATCCCGAAACTTCTCCGCAACCTTTTTTGCCTCCTTCAAAGATGTATTCTTTAAAATCACAGCAAATTCTTCTCCTCCTAAGCGCCCGGCTAAATCGGTTTTCCGGAAACCGGTCTTTATGATATTTCCCATTTTACGAATCACTTCATCTCCCGCCGCATGTCCAAAGGTATCGTTGATGGTTTTAAAAAAATCCAGATCCATCATCAACAAAGATAATTTCTCATTATTTCTTTTGGCCTGCAAGAATTCCTGTTGTGCCAACTGCATAAACGCTGTCCGGTTATAAAGACCACTCAATGAATCTGTGGTAGCTAAAACAGTTAGTTTTTTCTGAACCCTTTTCTTTTCTGTAATATCTCGGATTGATTTAAGCATCCCCATTTTTCTATCATTGAGATTACCCAACGGCATTGCGCCAATCTCAAAGAAACGCTCTTCCCCATCGATCATTAATGAAAATTCCCGGGTAGTATCACTTTTAAAAATTTCCAGCAACTCCGGTTCCTGATTTAAAAGATGCTCTATAGGGTAATTATCTAATGAAATGTTTAATGCTCGAAAAAACTCTTTAGCCGCCTTGTTGTAATCTATTAACCTTAGCCCTGATTCCAATACCATCATGCCATCAAAGCTGTTTTCAAAGATTGTTTCTCGAGCAAGAGTCTTTATTTCCAAAAAATCATATTTTAAAATTCCATAACCAATAATAAGCAAAGAAATGGGCATTATTAAAGCAGTATAATCAATGCTCCACTTATTGAAAGCAAAAAGAAGCAGCATGACTCCAATAAGAGGAAGTAGGGAAGCAAAAAAGAAAACCAGAAATTGGGGCCTGCTATAGCCAACCCGTTTTTTCTGATATCCGAAATAGTAAATGATAATGCTCAGAAACAAACACAGTATAGTATAGGAAATGTTAACATAGTACCAGCAACCTCTTTCCATATACAAAGAATAATATCCAAAAAGCTTTTTTACCTCCCAACTTCTATAGAAAAGATGGTGCCAGGAATTTGTGAGACGCATGAAAAAAGTAATTACAGGCACAAAAAAAAGTAAAACCACCGTCCGCTTACTTAGAGTATAGATGGTTTTGGTATAAAGGAGAGCCACCGTCAGCCATAATACAGGAATAAAGGGTAAGCCCAGGTACTGAATCTGATTCCAAAAGATCAATTCTTGCAGGTTGCTATTGTTAAGAATCATTAAATAGCCAAATAAATAAACACTGATACATAAGGTCAAGGCAGAGAATGCCTTCCGGTAGCTAGTTCTACCCTTTGAAAAAAAGTAGGCGGCAAAAAACTGAGTTAATATAACCGCAACAAATAGGTAAAGACTAAGTAATGATTTCAACGAGAAACACCCCGGTATAAGTCTAAGTAGGAAATTGTACTATTTAAGCTCTCTTCATTTCAACATCATTTGGCCAATTCTTAGACTAACAATTATTATCTTCTACTCCAGCACCTTGTTTCCTTTGACAACATTGTTGAATTTGAAAATTTAAAAATTATAACCTGATTATTGCGCCTGAAGTTTGGCGAGACATTACCGATGCTTATGCATGGTCTGTAATTTTGAATTTTCAAACATCATTTGGGTAAAAATATAGTAATTTCGGGACACAATAAAAATTATTTAATCGGGTATGAAGATCCCCACCGGAAAAGTATCCAGCATCTTTTCCAGGGGCAGTATTTGCCCGTTAGCTGCGTTTTCCACGGAGCTTTCCGCGGAGTCTGAAATCATATTGCCCACTGCAGCCGGGGCAGAATTTACAATTTCTCCCGTAAAAATGTTCCGCCAACGGGCCGGCGCGGCAGCAGGCAGAAAAAGCACCGTACCCGCCCAGAACTCAGTGCCCACCGGGGGTTTTATTTCAGGAAGCGCTGCCGGATCGCCCCCTGTAATCATGCGCAAAGACAGCCGGGGCACAGCCGCGATCACCCAGTTTTCTTCGGTATGCCTTGCCAGAGCGCAGAGATGCTCTTGAGCGGGACCCGCTGTCTTCAGGGGGAGGTATGCTCCGGAGGCGAAAAGCGCGGCCTGTGAACGGCGCAATTCCAGCGCTTTCCATGTCACATAGAGCTTGATACGGCCATTATCCCAGTCTTTAAGGAGTTCGCAAGCCAGATCCCTGCCCACCTCACGCTGCTGGAGCTCTTTCAGAAGTTCGATACGTTGTTCAAAGTCTACGGGACGGCGGTTGTCAGGGTCCACCAGGCTGAAATTCCAAAGCTCGTTGCCCATGAAGAAGTCGGGCACTCCCGGGCATACCACCTTCAATACCACCTGGGCCAGAGAGTTCAGCGCTCCATAATAAGCCACCGGTCCTAAAAAGTCACGAAAATCCCGTCTGAAGCGGTCATCCGCGGAATCTTCGAGGATGCGCCGGACAAACGCGGAAAGGCTGCCCTCGTACTCTTCATCCGGGTCAAGCCAACTGGTATCCACCTTCATCTCCCGGCATGCCTTGACAAGATATTCCTTCAGCCGTTTGATAAAATCAGTTTCCTCTTCTTCGCGCAATGGCCAGGCGCCTATTAACGTCTGGTATAACAACAGCTCCACGTTATTATCAGGTGCCGGCTTGCCTGCCACCAGCAGCTTTTTAGAAGCGTTCCATTCCTGCCACTGTCCAACCCGCTGAGCCCAGGCTTCCGGCAGTTCGGAAAGAACGTTTATGCGCGCCCGCACGTCCTCGCTGCGCTTGGTGTCGTGGGTGGATGTGGCGTTCATGGTATGTGGGAAGTGCGCACACCGGGACTGCATCCGTTTGTGAAACTCTTCCAGGGAGACGCTGCCTCTTGCAGGATCGCCTCCCACTTCATTTAAAGAAATGAGCCGGTTATAAAGGTAGAGCGCGGTGTCTTCAAAACCTTTGGCCATGATCGGCCCGGTGAACTGCTGCCAGCGCATTACGAATCCGAGCCATTCGTTCCGGGTTTCATCGGACATATGTTCGTCGAACTCCAAGAGGAGCAACCTGCGCAAAAAAGCCCGGGCCTGCTCCGAACCGTCCCCGTAACTTGCCGCTCTATTGAGCGCTTCTTCGATGTATTTAGCATCAGCTGGAGCTACGGAAAACCCTCTGGTATAGGTCCGGTACACGGGAAACGCGGCTGTAATGCCCGTCAAAGCAGCTGTGAGGTCTTCAGGAGCAATCTCCCGCGCCTGAGGATCCTGAGCTGCCAAGCGCGCCAGTTCTTCTGACAGATCTTCTATCTCACCCCGGAAAAGATCCTGCATGACTTGCCGTTTTGTTGTATTTACCAGGTCGGAAAAGCCCGTCCGGATCCCGGTAACCCGTGTGTAGAAGTCCTCCAGCATCTCAAGCCCCCGCGCGTCTACGAAGAGCCCGTTTAATATATTTGCGAAATCGTAACCCGTGGTGCCTGATACAGGCCAGGTATTGGGAAGTTCTTCATTTTCCCCCAGTATTTTTTCCACCACCACGTAAAACGGGGGCTCGCTTTTACCCTTAATTTCCCCTGGGGCTATTGTTGATGGGGAGCCATGATCCGGCTCGTGAGCCTGCAGGTTATTTTGCAACCGGACGAGATAGCCTTCAGGGTCATTTAACCCGTCGATATGATCGATCCGCAGGCCCGTAACTGCGCCAGCCCGGGCCAATTCCAGCACCCGCGCATGTACTTCCTGGAAGACTGCCTCGTCTTCGATGCGCAGCGAGACAAGATCGTTGATATCAAAGAAGCGGCGGTAGTTGATCTTGTGCTGGTCTTCTTTCCAATAGACCAACCGGTAATGTTGCCGATCCATCAGATTTTTGAAGCGTGCCTTCTCAGCCCTCTCGTTCCAGAACTCGAGTACCCTGTCGATGAATTCCCTCACTTGCTCCTCGTCCAGATACAATTCCCAAAGATTCTTATTTCCTTCAATTAGCGCCAAAGGGGCTGCATTTTTTTTGCCCCCGGTTGCGGCCTTCAGCGCTGCCGGTGAGCCTATTCGTTCGCCGGGAGTTTTTACTTCATTTTGCATGCACTCTGTAAGAATGAACTGGTATGAGTCCGGACAAACGGGCAGGTGCTGCTCTTGGTAGTGGAGCTGAAACCCGTCGGAGCCCAGAGCGAGCTTTATTTCTCCGTTTTCCAAGACTTCACATAGCGGCGCGCCAAGGATAGGCAGAATCAGTTTACCTGTGGGAACCTCCTGTTCCTGCTTCGCTTCCCAGTCGATGTCGAATTTTGCAGCATGTATGGAATTGGGCCCCCAGCGCAGAACGTCGCGCCACCAAGGGTTCTCAGGACTTGCTGCCATATGGTTTGGGACAATGTCCAGCAAAAGCCCCATTCTTCGGTCTTTTAGCGCTGCCGACATGCCCGCAAAATCGACCCGACCGCCTACGCCTGAATCGAGCCGTCGCGGGTCCGTCACGTCGTAACCGTGCTCGCTTCCCTCCCGCGCCTGCAAAAGCGGTGAGGCATATAAGTCAGTTATGCCCAGTGCATCAAGGTAGGGTATCAGTGCAGCTGCTTCATGAAACCCAAACTCGCCGGTAAACTGAAGTCGATAAGTGGCTGCCGGCACTCGCAGGGTCATCTTTTTTCTCCCCAATCTCTCACGAAAACTTTGAAATTCGCTGTATTTATTATGATCTTATGAAGCCCAAGTATTCTTTACAAGAAAGCAAAAGTTTATATTGAAAGATGAGGACAACAGGCTTTTTATTGGCGTGGTTAATTATTGGAAAATAGCCACCTTATTGATAGAAAAAGTTCTGTCAGCAGGTGGTTTTTGTTTTGCCAAAGATCCTTGAAACAAGCGGCTTTTGCCTATATTAATCTATACATTGCAACCGCAGCAGTGCGAGTTACGTCTAATTACCAACGAGAAAGTATCCGGAGGTAAGAAGATGAAAAAACTATGCTTATTTGCCCTGATCTGCTTAATCATTGTCTCGCTGACCGGATGTAGGGAAGACGGGGGGCTCCGGGTGCCGCCGCAAGGGGGAGAACCCACAGAGATGGCGCTGGAAACCAGCAACTACGAGGATGAGGCGGCAGTAACGCGCCTGGTTAAGGACTTCGGTGGCAAGCTAAAAGACGTCTCCCTGCTGGCTTCCGCCGAGGAGCTAACGGCAAGCCTCGAAGAACACTACGGCGAATTTGTAACCTCCGCGCTGCTCGAGTCCTGGCAAAACGACCCGCAGCAGGCCCCCGGGAGAGTTAGTTCCAGCCCCTGGCCGGAGCTGATCGAAGTGGTAAGCCTAGAGAAGTCGGCGGAAGGCGTATATGAAGTTCAGGGAAAAGTTATCGAGATGACGAGCGTAGAGATGACGCAAGGCGGGATTGCCGCACAGCGGCCAATCACGCTTACAGTAGAAAAAAGCGCGGGGCGCTGGCTGATTAGCGCCCTCACGCTCGGCGCTTACGCTGATAAGGAAGGAACCGGCGATGCGGATACAAAGGAAAACGCTCGGAGTTATGACGACGAAGGCAAGCTGCTGCTGGGGGATACCTTATCCTTTGGTTTAACCTATGAGGAGGTTAAGGCGCAGTTTCCGGAAGTAGGACCGCTGCAGGCGGAAGGCGGACTGCACAGCCTGGGAGAAAGAGGGCTTAAGGAAGCGGTGTTAATTACAGAGGTGTTAGGCCATACCGCGGAACTGGAGTTCAATTTTGAAATGGATCAACTCTATAGTTTTTATTATTCCATCACGCTTGAGGATGAAGCGGAAGCTGAGAAGCTGTACAGTTATTTACAGAATTTTTATGCTGCCGCGTTAGGACCGTTTTCTACAGAAGAGCAGGAAGAAGGAGGTATTTCCTCTACGACCGGCTACTGGCAAAATGAGGCTTATCAGTTCGGACTGACGCATCAAGTGAACGCGGACGGATTACATTTTGTCAGTTGGGGCTGGGAATGAGGCTCCCCTTAATTATCAGCTCATTTTTATTTTTTTGGCCAACAAACTTTTAGAAATTTCCAGCTTCGCTTGTTGAACCTTTTTGAGGGAGTTACCGTCTTTTTAGTAAAACCCGCGGGTAGAAAAATTTTTTCAGGAGGAATCGTAGTGAAAAAGAAAGTGATTGTAACTATGATGGTTGTTGCTTTATTGTTTTGCTCGGTTACTTCCGTTTTTGCCCACTCCCCCATAAAACTGTTTATTAATGGGGAGGAAATAAAGGCAGATGTTTTGCCTAAAGTTTTCGAGGGCCGGGTATTAGTGCCGATCCGCGTCATTACGGAAAGGCTGGGCGCATTAATTGATTGGAATGAAAAACAAAATTCAATTAATATTGATTTTAGGGAAATGCAGGCACAAAAGACCCGTATATCTCTGTTAGAAAGTGCCCTTGCTCCCAAGGATCCTTATGCTGCCGCGAAAACATGGGCCGAGGGGGTAAAGACGAGAAACGGCGCCCTGCAATATGCCGTCATGTCTTCGGAATTGAGAAAGGATGTTTACTCAGATTTTGTAAAATTGAACTGGACTACAGGAACATCGTCCCCATGGATTCAAAGTTTTGAGGTTATTGAGAGAGGCAAGATTGACGACGAAACATTTTGCTATGCAGTGGAATTTACTCATACGGACTCAACGAAGTCAACATTTACCACCAGAGAATACGTTACCGTCAAAAAATATGAAGGCAACTGGCTCATAGCGTCTCTGGATAAAGTAGACATTAAAGGGGAAATCACCAAGGTAACGTATAATAATGAGAAGAGCAGAAAGGTCAAGAGCATTTTTGTCGAAGATGATGCTTACGACAAAATTGGATACGATAAAGCAAACGTCATCATCAGCAACAAGACGAAAATCTATGACGGTTATACGGATAAGGAGCTGTCGTCAAGCGTTCTTAAAGAAGGGGTAAAAGTAGAAGTCACTTTTACCGATGATCCTATTGCCATGATTTATCCGGTTACAGCCGAGGCCAAAACGATAAGGGTGATGGAGCAACGGCAAGCGGGCCCGGTTGTTTACAAAAATACCCGCTACGGCTTTTCCTTTTCCTTGCCTGAGAGCTGGAAAGGCTATACCATCGTCAACAGCGAGTGGGAAGGCCTCTCCCTGGAGAGGGGGAAGAGTGGCAAGGTAGTGGAAAGAGGTCCGATCATTTCCATTAGACATCCTGAATGGACAGCTAAGAATCCCAGGCAGGATATCCCCATCATGATCTTTACCCATGGGCAGTGGAACTCGCTGCAGAAGGGAAAATTTAGCGTCGCCGCGGCTCCGGTGGGGCCCACCGAAATTGATCGCAATAGCAGTTACGTTTTTGCCTTGCCGCCGCGCTACAATTACGCTTTCCCGACAGGCTATGAAGAAGTGGAAAAAATTCTGGAAGGCAACCCGCTGGTACCCTTTGAAAAGTAAGCAGATAAATCTATTTAGCCCCCCAAAGAATTTGCAGAAAACATAGGCAAAAAACTCGCTGCTTAAGCAGCCGTTTATCGAAGGCCCTTGACATGGGGTAGGTGTCCATGCAAGGGCCTTCGGCAATGGACCGCAAAGCGTCAGCTCCCTTTACTGGAGCATATTTTTGTTTTCTCCCCCAACTCTTTTTTTGAACTTTTTTCATTGCCCTTGTTTTCTATATGTTCCTTTTGTAAAATATTTAAAAAAAGTGCTGCCAGTTCCGGATCAAACTGTGTCCCTGAGTTTCTTTCTATTTCAGAGATAATTTCATCATGAGATAGAGCCTTTCTGTACGGCCTCCCATTTGTCATTATTTCATAAGCATCAACAATAGCTGTGATTCGGGATAATATAGGTATTTCTTTTCCCTTTAACCCCTTGGGATAACCTGAACCATCCCAACGTTCATGATGAGCTAAAATATCTTCGGCTACATGGGCAAATTCTTCCGTGGCACGGGCAATCCTAAAGCCTATTTCCGGGTGTTTCTTTATGATCTCCCATTCTTGCTTTGTTAAAGATTCTTTTTTAGTTAGTATTTCTTCGGAAATATTTATCTTTCCGATATCATGCAGTGTAATTAACAGGCTTAATCGAGCCATCTCCGAATCTGGAAGCTTCAAACATTCGCCTATTTTCAGCGCCATGCTCTGCATGCGCTTGGTATGCTCTTCTGTTTCAAAACTTTTCGTCCCCAGCGTTTTTAAGAGAGCTTTTAAAACACTGCTTCTTATGCTCTTGCTTTCGGCAAGCTTTTGCTTGTACATATTGTTTTCTGCTTGTTTGATAATATCATCCATAATACTGCTGATATTGTTCTTGACAGCAAAACCTAAAGCCAGGGAAATGGGCACGTCCCCGGTAGATACTCCCTGACACCTGCTTTTAATCCTGTTGCAAATCTTGTAAACCTCTTTTTTTGAAGTTTGAGGTAAAAGAATAATAAATTCATCGCCGCCCCAGCGGGCGATAATATCCTCTTTGCGGCAAGAGCTTTCTAAAATTTGCGCAACACTTTTTAACATTTCGTCTCATTAGCCCCTTAACTCATTTGGACAAGTAGTCTTAACTTGGTAAAATATTATAGGAGGGAGATCCAAATGAGTAAACGGAGGCAACATTCAATCGAGACGAAGCTGAAGGTTGTCAAAGAGGTATTAGAAACCGGTA
>JAAYFF010000005.1 GCA_012728375.1 Bacillota bacterium
CAGCTTGTCAAAGCCGGATACCCACTTGTCGACAAATTCCTTATCCCATAATTCTTCTGCAATAATAACGTTGATCATGGCCAGCGCCAGGAAGGCGTCAGTCCCCGGGCGGATCGGTTGATAAATACCCTCTTTGGCCAGTGGGATGCGTCTCGGGTCAATTACGAACAGCTTCGCTCCTGCTTCAACTCTTTTGCGAATAATTTTTGCCTGCGGGGGGTAACTTTCATCCGGGTTATGTCCCCAGAGAAGAATACAATCGGCATTCCTCGGTTCCTCTACAGGATAGCGGCCGAAGGTAATCTGACGGGCAAGGATGCGGGTGCGGAAACAAATACCTTCCGGGTTGAAAAAGTTCGGGCTGCCGAAAGCTTTGGCAAAGCGTTGGTTAAAAGCTGCCATCTCAAAGTGTTCCACACCGACCGAGCCTGTCCAGGTGGCCAAGGTACGAGCGCCGTACTTTTTCTTAAGCTCCAGCAGCTTATCTGCTATTTCGGTCAGAGCCTGGTCCCAGGAAATCCTCTGAAATTTCCCGTCCACTTTTTTCATCGGGTATTTTACGCGGTTGGGGGAATAAACTAAATCTACAAGATATTTACCCTTTTCGCATAGTTCGCCTTCGTTTAACCAGTTTTCCTTTGTCCCTTCAACCTTAACAAACTTGCCGTCTTCCACATAGCAGTCTACGCCGCAGGAGTTAATGCACAGACCGCAATCCGTTTTAATAATTTCCATTTGCTCAACCTCCAGGTTTAATGATCAGTATCAAATCAATTGCTTTTAATATTTTTAAATTCCTTGACTTACATTTACCGGACTTCATTCGAACGCCCTTAATATGTAAGTCAATACATTTTTTCCCTGAATAACAACACCTCCTGCTCTTTTATTTACAGTTTTTTGCATTACTTGACACCTTGACATATTTGAGTATAATATAAAAACCCTCAGCGTGTCAAGGCTACTCCAGAGAGGGCCAGTGAGGGCAATATGTATACATTTTTCAACATATTTTAATTTAATTGTCAGGGTAGCTTCCAATAATCAACATCCTCATTTTCTGCCACTTTTACTTTTCCCGCCGGTACTTCAATTAAACAGTTGCTGTTGATATGAGTTTCAATAGCACCGCAGAACTGATTTTGTAGTGGAGTGACGTACAGCCGGCCGTCCCTTTCATTGCAGCGGCCCCAAAAAAATCCGCGCAGGCTATCTTCTTTGCGGACAATAGGAACTGTCAACTTGCCCCGCCCGGGTAGTAAATGTTTGTTCCCCCCTGCAAGCCTGGAAATGATCGGGTAAATAATCATCAGCATCGCCACAATTGCTCCTCCCGGGTTTCCCGATAAGCCTATTAAGAGTTGGTTATCCCTTACGGAAGCCACAAAAGGAGCTCCGGGACGCATGGCAACCTTATTAAATAATCGAACAGATAATATTTTTTCCATAGCATCTTTAATAACATCAAAATCGCCGAACGCGGTACCGCCGGTAGAAATTATAATCGGCAATTTTAGCCGGGATGCTTTTTCATATACCTGGACCACATTATCAACCCGGTCACGCACCAATCCTAAATTTACCGGAATACCCCCGGCCTGCCGGATTATCTCTGCCAGGGCATATAGATTGGAAGCTCTCAGTTGCCCGAACTGCAATTGTTCTTCATGGACATCGACCAGCTCATTGCCCGTGGAAAAAACTCCAATCCGCGGCTTGACAAATACTGAAACAGGGTCGATCCCCAAAGTTGCCAGAATCTCCATGTGTAAGGGGGAAATGGTGGTGCCGCGGCCGAAAAGAGAGTCACCGGCTGAGATGTCTTCCCCTTTTCTTGATATATTTTCGCCAACAGAAACAGGCCTTTTGATAATAACAGCGGGGCCACAGTCTGTAACAATTTCCCTGGTCTCTTCTTTTTTAATAATGCAATCAGCTTCCATGGGGAGAGGGGCTCCCGTAAAAATTTTCATGGCAGTTCCCGGAAGAAGTTTTTTTCTGGAATACGAACCGGCTGCGATAGTATCAATGATTTCCAGGGTAACAGGATTATTCGCTGCAGCTCCGCAGGTATCTGCTGACAGCAGCGCATAACCGTCTACATGGGAGCGGTTAAAGGCAGGAGCATCCTCATGGGCGATAATATCAACGGCCAGTATTCTCCCGCCCGCCTCCCATAAAGGTACAGACTCCACCTTTTGGGAAGCCATCAAAAATTCCCGGGAAAAATCATCAAGAATTTTTCTGGCCTTTTCCAAAGAAATCATTTTATTAATTCATCCTCCTGCCCGGTAGGTTTATTCCTGCTCATACTTTTACAATGAGCCAGAGCCTTGGCGTAATCTTCAGGTGTGTTTATATTAAAAAGCGACCACAGCTGCGGATCAAAGGCCCGTAAATCGCTGACATCAACATACAGCGAACGGATGCGCTTGTACAAAAAGCCAACCTTATAATGTCCTGCAGATAGCATTTCAACGATAAGCGGCAAAAGCTTCCGGCTGTATACTGCGGTCAGAGGGTGAAAATGAGGGTCCTCCCAGGGGATCACAAGATCGTATCCATCGGCTAGTCCGCACAGGTAGGTAATAAGCTCCGGGACTGCAAACGGCATATCGCCTCCCACGACAAAACTATAGGGATGGCGTGACGCACTTAGCCCTCCGTGAATGCCGCGCAGCGTGCTTTTCGGAATACCTTTATATAAATCGGGAACAATGCGGACAGGAAGCCCGTGAAAATCCTGAGGCCGATCCGTTACTAAAATACATTCGGCAAACAGCCCATTTAAGGTATTGACGAGTGTTTCCACCACAGTCATTTTTCCCAAAGGTAACAGCAACTTGTTTTTACCCATACGGGTGCTGCCGCCCCCGGCCAGGATCACTGCGGACATCTCTGTTGTTTTCAAGCTTTTCCCTCCGGTTAAGGGCGAATTTTGCCGCCGGTAAACTTTCATTCAACCTTCCTTCATAAAAATAATTCTTCATTAAGAAATAAACCCCTTCTTTCAGTTTAAAAAGTTAAAAAAACTCTTTCTGGAGGCAGGCATATTTTTAGCTCTTCAGGGTTTTGTAATGCTATCCGGCGCCATTCTTCATTGGAGATGGACAATTTGAGAAAGCTTATATTATTTGTCTCTCTTCCAGTCGGCTTAACTGATAAGGTCACCTGGTGAGGTGATTCAATGACATCGAAAATCCGGCAGTGCACTGTGTTAACATGATCATCTTTCCCGGCCGGACGAATATGCCGGCTGGAGATACCCGCATAGCTCGCCCCCTCAAGCATATTATCTGCAGTTATACGCAAAAAACATCCCCAGTCCAGGGCTTCCACCGTATTATCCTGCAGAACCCTGATCTTTGACAAGTTTTGACATCCTGTTATTCGGGCAGTTGACAGGTTGGGAGGCTTGTTGAAAATATCTTCCCTGGAACCGCTGGCGATAACTTTTCCATCCTCAAGGATTAGCAAATTCGGACAAAGACGATAAGCTTCCTCAAGATTGTGGGTAACAAACACGGAGGAGCCGGAAAAATTATTTAATAAGACCTTAAGCTCCTGCTCCATTTCACTCCGGAGGTGATTGTCCAGGGCGGAAAAAGGCTCATCCAGCAGCAGTACTTCTGGTTGAAGAACCAAAGCCCTGGCAAGGGCAACGCGCTGCTGTTGCCCTCCGGAAAGCTGACGGGGATACCTGTTTTCCAATCCATCCAGCTTAACCCTGCTAATCATCTCTTTGACAATTTTTTCCCGCTTTTGCCTCTCCATTCCCCTCAACCCCATGGCAATATTTCCGGCTACCGTTAAATGGGGGAAAAGGGCATAGTTTTGAAACAAAAAACCAACTCTGCGTTGCTGCGGGGGCAAATTTATACCTGCCGCAGAGTCAAACAAAACACGTTTTCCCAAAGTAATGCGCCCCCTGGTAGGTCTGTCCAGGCCGGCGATACAGCGCAGAGTCATACTTTTACCGGAACCGGAACTACCCAGTAGCCCCAGGGTACTTTCGCCGCAGGTAAACGACACCCGCAGTTGAAAGCCGGGCAAATCTCTTTCTATATCCACTGCTAATACCATGGTTTACCCCTTTCACTTCTCCGGCCGGCCACCAGCCGGAATCTGACGCTTTGTCCAAAAGTGCAGCCCTACTATGGTAGCCAGGGAAATAGCAATAATTATCAGGACCCAGACAGCAGCTTTATCCCGCTGCCCCGACTCGACCAAAAAAAAGATAGCCAGGGGGATAGTCTGGGTTTTACCGGGAATGTTGCCGGCCAGCATCAATGTTGCTCCAAACTCACCCAGAGCCCGGGCAAAGGCCAGGATTGTCCCGGCAACTATTCCGGGCCAGGCCAGCGGTATGGTTATTCTGGTAAAAATACTTCTTTCCGGAACTCCCAAAGTGCGGGCCGCATCGAGCATGTTGGGATCCACCTGCTCAAAAGCGCCGAGGGCTGTCCGGTACATTAAAGGAAAAGCTACCACCGTAGAGGCAATAACCGTGGCACTCCAGCTAAAAATAACCGTTGTCCCAAGGGAAGATAAGAGCTGTCCCAGGGGACCGTGCTTGCCGAACAAAATCAGCAGGAGAAATCCCACCACCGTTGGAGGAAGCACCAGGGGCAGGATAAGCACGCCGTCCAGAATGCTTTTAAGCCTGCCCCGGTAACCGGACATAAGCTTGGCTGCCGATACACCCAGTATAAAAGCCAGAAAAGTAGCGGAAAAAGCCGTTTTTAAAGAAATCCACAGGGGTGATGCATCCATTATTTTACCTACTTCCCACCTAGAAAAGTAAAACCATGATTCTCGAAGACAGCCGCAATTTCCTCACTCTGTAAAAAAGCCATAAAGTCTTCTGCTGCCTCCCGCTCAGCACAATCCTTTACGATGGCAACAGGGTAGGTGACAGGCGTATGCGTTCCTTCCGGAGCGTCGGCAACAACTTTGACCCGGTCGGAGGAGAGGGCATCCGTCATATAAACTATCCCGGCATCTACATTTCCTGTCTCCACATAAGTAAGGACCTGACGCACATCCTTACCCAAAACGAGTTTTCCCTTTGCCTCCAAAGTGTCCCACACCCCAAGGTTGGTCAGAATCTCCTTCGCATAACGGCCCGCGGGTACGCTTTCCGGTTCGCCGATAGCCAGGTTAGCAACAGAATCTGCCGCCAGGGACTGAAAATCAGTAATATCCTCATTGGCACCCTCACCGGGGACAATTAAGACGACGGCATTTTCCAACAAGTTAATTCTGCTTTCTTCGTCAATTAGCCCCTTTTCCTGCAGCGCATCCATTTGCCTCTGAGCGGCAGAGATAAAGATATCCGCGGGTGCCCCTTCTTCAATTTGCTGCTGCAGCGCGCCGGAGGAGCCGTAATTCATCATCAGGATATTACCGTTTTTTTCTTCATACAGCCCTTTGATTTCTTCCATGACATCCGTCAGGCTGGCTGCTGCCGAAACAGTCATCTCAACCGGTGAAGGAGCAGGCCGGCCATTGCCCTCTTTCTCCGGTAGGCCGGAGCCGGTAGGCTGGTTCCCTCCCCCGCAACCTGCCAGCAGTATTAAAACAAGCAGCGCTGTTATGAGTATACTTATCTTGCCTAATTTAAACAATTCGATCCCATCCTCTTTAATTTTTTTAAAATTTTACCTCTGATAGGACTTTGCCTGTGCTTTCCGGGTCATACCCCGATGCTTCCAGGTCCAATAAAAACCTAGGTTTTTGCAGGCACTCCAGAATAGCCTGGACGCCGGCATGCTTTAAATCTTCCAGCAAAAAGACAAGATCGTACCGTTCTCTGGACAGCGGAATGAAGTCCAACTTATACAACCGGGCCAGAGGACGCAAGGTAATACCGCAGTCAGCCCCGCTGAGGGCCACCGCCTGGGCCACTTCCTGGTGGGTCTGCACTTGAAAATTGTAACCTGCAACCTGGCTAGGCAGCAGGCCGTTTTGCTTGAGCCCGGAATCCAGAAGACGCCTGGTCTCCGCCCCCAGTTCCCGGTTGACGATACGGACATCCTGCCGGGAAAGGTCGCCAAAACCGGCGATACCCCTGGGATTGCCCCTGTTGACGACAAAGCCCTGCTCGCCGTAACAAAGATTAACCACCATATAGGGAGTTTGGTGCAATACCTTATTGACTACCGGAAGATTGTACTCTCCGGTCTCCTCATCATAAATGTGAACGCCGGCACCGTGGATAAGGCCATTCGCCAGCGCTTGCAGGGAAGCCATGCTGTTGGTGTTGATCCAACAAATATTGACGTCGCGGTAACGATTGTCCAACCTTTGTTTTAACATGGCTAAAGCAGGACTGCAGCCGGCAAGAATTACCGCGGGTGCAGTCAAACCTTCGGGTTCAAGTACACGAGCCAGCAGCCTCTCCTTGCTGCTGCCCATTCCAACTACCGCAGCGTTAGCTTCAACCTGCAGGCTGTCACGGTTTGCCGGAAACGCCGTATATTTCCCGTCTGGTAAGCGGGCTAGTTGAATTTTTTCCCCTACCTCCGGAAGCTGACCCATACCGGACCAGACAGCCGGGACTTCATCGGGTATAATATCCGGCATTTGAAAAATATCCTCTATCTTCTTACCCAGGGCAGCGGCCAGGCGAAAGGCTACCGCCAGAGAAGGGCCATACTGCCTGGATTCAATACCTCCCACTGTCTGCCTGGCTACCCCGGCCCTATCTGCCAGTTCCGCCTGTGAAAGCCCCGCTTGCTGACGGACTTGACGCAAACAATTCTCCGGAATAACTTCAGACCCCTTCAAATTTTTCATCGTAAAAAGCCCCCTTTCAAATAATGTTTGGAAAACCCACCTCCCATCCTCACGATCCGTCCTCTATCACCACTTGCACCTATAATCTGCATTTACCATGACTGCAATATATATTCGAGCAGAATGTTATATTTTCCTGCTAAACAACAAAAAATTTAAGCCTTGCTGAATTTGCGGGAGCTTTGAAAGAAAGCTCGACGGGCCGCGGCCCCCTTTAGATTACAATGATAAGGGACAAAACCTTTTCAGGCTGAGAATGTCGGCGACAGCAGCAATTGTTGTCCCATAAAAAAGAACCGGCTTTTTTACATTAAGAAAAGGATCAATGCTTCCATTTACCACTGTGCTCCCCGTCGCCAGAAACAAATCGCACCAATCATCCGCCTCAGCCGGGTCGCATTCACCGTTTTCGATAGTAACACCAAATTTGTTTTGACCAATGTTCTCCGGATCGAGGTCGAAAACCCTTATCTCAAAATGTCGGGCAAGTTTCTCAACCATGGCCGGCTGAAGACCAATTACGGCAATGTGCGGCCTCCCGTACTCCCGGGATATCGTTTCAATTAATTTTTGACTGCACTTTCCCGGTTCCAAATCCCTGCAATGAATAGTGTTGGTAACCTTTCCCTGCTTGCGGTAGAGGGCATTAAGGGCAGCAATAATGATGGCCCTGTTATAATTGTTGTCGGGCGGAAGAGTTAAAGCATCGCGCAAAGACCCTTCAAAATTTCCTGGCATATCTGTAAGGATATATGATGAGCTGGCTTGAATGTGATGTAATATATTCGAGTTACAAGTTATATTTCCCTGCATATCCTGAAAAATATCCGGCAGGGCATTATTTACCTGCGCTGAAAATTGCTCTCTTTGCCCCGGTGATGATATAAAAACTTAAACCTTGCACCTTTAACATTATGACCACCCTTTTTTAACCCTTGACAGGACTTATGAAAGATTTACCCATAATACCGCTGGAGCAAGTTCTGCCTGGAGCTGGAACCCGAAGAAAAGGTTTTATAAAAACACTATGAGCATAAATATAATGACGCCGGTGAAGAACCTTTTTATCGGCTCCTGCTGGGCCGTGCAAATCGGCGGTTTGCCCGTGCCCTCGCAGCGGCTTATATGTGTGCCCGAAAAATCCGGTAACGGATACCCCTGGAGAATTAACAAGAATGAATATTATGCCTATTTGACCGGCTGAAAAATATTATTTATATTTGCAGGAAAATTTAGACTAGTTATAGAAATATTGTTATTGGTATTGTTATTAAATTAAATGGAAGAACTGGAAAGGTATACTGAAAGGAGATTCAATACAATGGATGTAGATCTGCGAAGTTATTTAAATGATTTGCGAAAAAAGGGCGAGCTTCTTGAGATTGAGGAGGAAGTTGATTTACATTATGAAATGACGGCGGTTTTCAAAGAAGTATCCGGAGAACAAGGGGGGCCGGCAGTTCTCTTTAAAAATGTTAAGGGACATCCGAACAAAAGCGTAGTCGGCAACCTGCTGGCAAGCCGTAAAAAAATGGCCTTGGCTCTGGGGTGCAATGTTGACGAACTTCGGGATACTTATATTAAAAAACGTTTTAATTCGCTGGATCCGGTCGTTTGGGACGGTCCGGCTCCTGTTCAGGAAAATGTGGTTGATAAAGAGCCGGATCTTTTATCCCTCCTGCCGGCTCCACTTTTTCACAAGGGCGATTCCGGACAATTTCTGACGGCAGGAATCCTTATATCCCGCGATTACCTTTCAGGCGAACAGAACATCGGGATTCACAGAATGCAGCTTCAAGGTAAAAACCTTATGAGCGCATTTCTATCCAACCCTCCTCTATCGGAATATTTTAAAAAAGCGGAAAAGGAAGGTAAACCGCTGCAAGTTGCCGTAGCCCTGGGGGTTCATCCTGCCGAAATGATGGCGGCTGCTGTACCCTTAAAAAAAGGGATAAAGAGCAAGGTTCACCTGGCCGGTGGTCTGGCCGGACGCCCGGTCCCCCTGGTAAAGGCAAAATCAGTAGACCTTATGGTTCCTGCCCTGGCAGAGATTGTCCTGGAGGGGCAGCTGCTTCCGGGCATAAGGAAACCGGACGGTCCTTTCGGTGAAAGCACCGGCTATTATTTTTACGCTGAAAGCCCGGTAATAGAAGTTCAAACGGTAACGTTCAGAAATGACCCCATTCTTTCGCTGATACCCCCCTGGGGAATTGATACGGAAATCATTATTTCGACTTTTAGCGGAGCAGAACTCTGGCAGGAACTGAACAGGCTTATACCGGAGGTTCTAGATGTTGCCTTCCTGCCGGGCGCCCTGACCTTCCAGGGTGTTATAAAAGTAGCCGCATCACTTCCCCGGCATGAAATACGCCGGCTGATCCATCTGGCCCTAAATCTGGACAGACGTCTAAAACATGTCATTATCGTTGACGAAGATGTGGATATTTATAACCCGCGGGAGGTATTATGGGCACTGGCGACCCGCTTCCAGGGTTGGCGCGACCTAATCAGCCTGGACAATATGGAGGGTTATGTTATTGATCCATCTGCTGAAAACGGGTTAGCCACCAAACTAGGTTTTGATGCTACCGCCAGACCCGAAGGGCCTTACAGCGATCGCTATAGAAAAGTGGCGTTACCTGAGGACGCTGTCTCAAGGGCACGGGAAATTATTGAAAGGACGAAGCGTCCCCAGTGATAACGGATAGCGCCGAAGAATAAAATTCTTTACATGCTGCCCAAAAGTGATCGGGGTTCTCATGAACCCCGATTTTTTTACGGGAACTCATACAAGCTTCCTACGCCCCTGCCGGTAAGCACGGAAATCAGGCAAATGTTTGATCATGATCAGCAGGGATATCGCCATGCCGGCAAGGAAGAATACCCACCCACCTTTATCAAACCCGAGGAAAATGGGCAAAGACAATATTCCCAGGCCGGCTGCGGTATTTGTATCACGGCAAATCAAAGCAATAATAATCATCACAGATAAGACATAGGGAATTGTTGTGGGCGAAAGTATAAGCAAGGAACCAAGGAGGCTGGCCAGCCCTTTACCTCCTTTAAAACCGAGAAAAATATTATAATTATGCCCAAGGATAACCAGAAAAACGGACAATACGGGTAACACGGGCAAACTGCCGTAGCGCGTGCAAAAATAGACAGCCGCGGCTCCCTTAACTATATCGGCACAGAGGGTTAATATGCCGGAGAGAAACCCGGCCTGTTTAAAAGAATTTACTGCTCCCACGTTGCCGCTGCCTGCTTGGCGTATATCGATACCTTTAAAGAACCTGCCAAAAAGATATGCGGAAGGTATGGTACCGATTAAGTATGCTGCCAGGGCTAATAAGAAATCTGCCATACGCATAGAACCTCCTTCCAGGCATATTATAGCTTTCAAACAGAATTCCCGCCAGGCTTCTAACACCTTAAAAGAGGTTGAGATGGTTTTAAGCCCTCTCAACCCCATCTTCATTTCCATAATTATACCATGGCTATTCCACTCCAAGGTATTTGTTTAATTATAACCAAAAGAAAACTTATATTGTGTTTATCTAGTTGTCACTGGTTGATTTTTGTTTTAAACTACAATCAGGCGGAGGTGATTTGATGGACTGCCGCGATGAACTTATTACAGCTCAGGAGCTGGCAGATTCCTTAAGTCTTTCGGTAGATACAATCTGGAGGTATACCCGGGAAAAGAGAATACCTTATGTGGAGATTGGCAGCAGGCAGTACCGTTACAACAGGCAAAAGGTGCTAAAAGCGCTGTCCGGGGAAATGTCTTCCTCCATGATAAAAGAAGATCTTGTCCATTATCAGGGTAAAAAAAAGCTAACCTACAAAGATTATGCTATGATTCCCGAAGAGCCCGGCTTTCGGCATGAAGTTATCGACGGAGTACTGATAAGGGATCCATCCCCTTCTTTTCACCACCAAAGGATTTCCAGACGGCTGCAACGAATACTTGAAGATTACTTTCACGAAACAGATCCGCAGGGCGAGGTCTTTAATGCCCCCCTTGATTTAAATCTGAGCGAATATACCATAGTACAGCCTGATTTGATGTACTTACCCGGCAGCCGGCCGGCCCGGAACAACCCGGTGGACAGCGTTCCAGAGTTAATCGTGGAGGTTTTATCTCCTTCTACCAGCAGAAAGGATCGAGTTCTGAAGTTAAACCACTATCAATCCTCCGGGGTGCCGCACTACTGGATTTTAGACCCCGAAGGCGGCTTTATCGAGGCCTATGAGCTACTGGACGGACGTTATGTATCTATGGTACGATCAGCTGAAGGCATTTTTTCCCATCCCAGTTTCCCAGGGCTTTCATTTGATATTGATAAACTGTTTAGCAAACCGGAGTATACTTAAAGTTTTAACATTGGAAAGGTAAGACCGTGAGCAGAAAGAGATATAAACATATAATCTGGGATTGGAACGGCACTTTACTGGATGATGTGGATATAGCAATTGATGCCATGAATAACCTGTTAAGGAGGCGGGGGCTCCCCCTTCTCAACAGGGAATTATACAAAGATATCTTTACATTTCCCGTTAGGGATTACTACGCGCGGCTCGGCTTTGATTTTTCGAGCGAACCCTATGAAAAACTCGCGGACGAATTTACCGCTGAAATTTATTCCAAGAAGTATTGTTATAAGCTATTCCCGGAGGTTGAGGAGATCCTGGAAAAAGTTCACTCCTTGGGCATAAGCCAGTCTATTTTATCGGCCTCTGCACAAGATAGGCTAATCGAAATGATTGATACCTTTGGCATCAGCAGGTATTTCAAGGCTATAAACGGCTTAAACAACCATTATGCCCAGAGCAAGATCGAAGCTGGAAAACAATGCCTGTCAATCCTGGAAATAAAAGTGGATGAAGTGATCTTAATCGGCGATACGACTCACGATTTTGAGACAGCAGAGGCATTGGGATGTGATTGCTTACTAATCGCCAATGGGCACCAGAGCTACGCCAGGCTAAAGCCGTTAAAGGCCGGACTGGTAAACTCCCTTTCAGAGGCTGTTGAATTATTACTATGATTTTGACTGGCAGCCGGGATTTGTGTTCTACCCTTCGGTTTTAATCAACCCGGTTTATGGTTAAAGTAAAGTAAGTCAAGTAAAGTAGATAAAGTAGAGCCGAAATAGAAGGACGTGTTTTAATGAGCAAAATAAATATCCTGGCCCTGTCACCGGAGGGTTTGCGTTCCTTTCTGGAACAAATGGGTGAAAAGCCGTACCGGGCCGGGCAAATCCTGGCCTGGATTTATCGCAAGGGAGCGCAGTCGTGGGAAGAGATGACCGATTTACCCAAAGCATTGCGCAAAAGGCTAAGCGAATCGGCAGAAACAGGTTTGCTGCCTCCGGTCAAAAAACAGACCTCTGCGGATAAAACTGAGAAATATCTGGTAGCTCTTGCCGACGGGCAGGCAGTAGAGACGGTGATGCTGCCTTACGACACCGGCACCAGCGCCTGCATCTCTACGCAGGTTGGCTGCAAGATGGGTTGCATCTTTTGCGCCTCGGGGATGCCGGGCTTTATCCGCAATCTTTCGGCCGCGGAAATCATGGCCCAGGTTTTGCTGATAAAGAACCGGCTGTTACAGCGCGGCCGGGAACTAAAAAGTTTTGTGCTCATGGGCTCAGGTGAGCCGCTGGATAACTATGAGGCTATTGTAGAATTTCTCGGGGCAGTGCAGGACCGGGAAAGGTTGGGGATGAGTTTGCGCCATGTGACGTTATCCACATCGGGTTTAGCGCCAAAGATTTTAAGATTGGCCGACCTTGGCAGGCCCCTGAACCTGGCCGTATCGTTAAATGCGCCAAACAATACCCTGCGTGACCGGTTAATGCCGGTAAACCGGGCCTACCCCTTGGAGCAGCTGTTACCGGCCTGCGATGAATACGCCAAAAAGACCGGGCGGCGGGTAACATATGAATATATCCTCCTGCAAAATATTAATGACCGGCCGGAACACGCCGAACAACTGGCAGCCTTGCTAACGAACAGGCTTGCTCATGTTAATTTAATCCCTTTTAATGCTGTCCCTGAACTTGGCTTAAAACCAAGCCCGCGAAATGTGATTAATGAATTTGCCGGCATACTGAAGAAAAAAAAGATTAACGTCACCGTGCGCCGCAGGCTAGGGGCGGATATTGCTGCCGCGTGCGGGCAACTGCGCAACAATTTATGTGTGGACAAGAGTAACGAATAATGGCTCCGCCGTAACCTATTTCCTTAGAACAAGGATAATTGTCCCGGTTCAATATACTTGAAAACATCCTCATCCTCTTCCACCCGCACATCTTTGACAACCACCCTCATGCGGCCATCCTGTAGGATATCCTGGTTTAAAAGATAACTGACTCCAAACCTTGAGATAATCTCCCTCGGTATTCTATGCCCGGGAGCAATCAGCTGAATGTCATTTTGCTCCATTATTTTGAACATGGGATCCCATAAATAGACGGCAGAAGTGGAGCCAAAAGGATTATCCGCAATAATAACTTTCTTTGTCTTCACAGAAGTATTGGTTATGGAAAGCATCCTGATGAAGGAAATCAAGCACGCCGCAAAAATAAAGTACAGGGAATTGTTTTGCCCCTCTGAACCGATGGCGTTCTCCCAGCGGTAGAATCTGGAATTTTCCGGGATGCTCTCTATTTTATAAAGTCTCACCGTCGCCTTATCCATATCGGTAATTTGGGCCAGGAGCTCTTTTGTGGAAAGTCTTGCCGCAACACGTTTTCTGTCCACAACACCTTCCTCGCTCATCATCCTGACAATACCGTCTATATGAGCCTTCATGCGCAGATATTTCTCTTTTTCCTCAAAATCGCGCAGTTTCAGCTCAATCATATTAATCCTTCTGCCGTAAACTTCTATCCTGGAAAGCTGCTCCAACTTTTTTAGATGTCCCAAGACCAGTTCGGCTCTCTGCACGCACCGGCGCGTAAAATCCTGCTGGTACTTTTCCAATTGCATCAGATCATTGCCGATTTTCTGCATCTGTTCCTCAATACTGGCAAGATATTCGGCAAAAGCATCCTTTCTGGCCCGGCATTGGCCCGCGCCGGTAGGCCGGCTTATTTTGCCCAGTTCCTCCAAAGGCTCGCGGATGATAAAATCCGTTGTCTCCGCATGGATCCCTTTGATTCTGTCATCCCAGGCCGCGCACTGCTCCTCGATAATAGCCTGCAAACGATGATACTCTTTTTCAAACTGCCGGAAATCTTTTATTTCAGGAGCAATAGTTCCATCATTTACTACCTCTTCCCTGGCCATAAAGGCATCGTAATCTTCGGCCTGATTAGACAGCCTGCTGCTTTCTTCTTTGATTCTTTCCAGTTCATCATTGGCCCTTTTTATCCCTTCGTCATAGCTTAGAATAAGCTGTTCCACAGATTCAATCTCCTGTTTAAAGCGGGTTACGCTGTCATAGTACGGCAAATCGGCTTTAATCTCTTCAGGAAAATCTTTTAAAATTTCTTCCAGCTTACCCTCGGCTTTTTCTATTTTTAAGTTTACTTTTGCAACCTTTTCGCCGGCAGCTGCCAGCTTTGCAGCATTCTCTTCCTTATCCGCCTTAACCTTTTCGATCATACTTTGGGAAGGGATCATTATAAGGGTGCCGCTCTCCTCCCTTTTTTCCAGCTCTTCCAGATCCCCTCCGTAATCCCTGCGTATTCTACTCTTAAGGGCGCCGAGCCTTTCCTCATATTCACCCAGGCGGCTCCGCAGCTCGCTCTCCTCAGCCATCCTCCCGCTTACAGCCTCATTCAAGGCCTCAAACTCGGCGCGCACTGCAGTTATGGGCAGGTTATTTTCTATCTCGTCAAAACCGGACAGAAGCTCCTTTTCTTTTGTGAGATCGTGAAGTTCAAGCATCAACTGTTTGCTCCGTTCTTCCACAGAATTATATTGCTGTTCCAATTTATCGGCGGCATCCTTGATGTTGGCAATGCTTTTTAAAGCCTCTTCAAGCTCCCCCCGTTCCCGGCTCAACTGTTCTCTTATCTCTGCCAGGTCTTTTCCCGTTTGCATGTTTTCGGCAAGCCTGGCGATTGTTTCTTTGCACTGTGCTGCGAACTCGGAAAGTTCCTCAATTTTTTTGTTCAAAGAATCCCTTTCCTGTAATAAACGGCTTTTTTCTTCGTTAATTTCTTGCTGCCGGCTTTTCAACGCTAAGATTTCTTTTTCAACAGCTTCTACTTTTCTCTTATCCTCTTCAACCTGATCCTGGGGATAATTGGCAAAAAAGGCAGTCACCCTGAAGAGGTCCCCGTTTAATTCCGTTATTCTGGCTGCTGCAGCGGAAACTTCCCTGTCAATGGTTTTTAGCGCTGCGTCGATACTCTCCAGATATTGTTCAAAGCTTCCCCCATCAATTAACAGGTCCGCGAAGCTGCAGAAATAAAATATCTCTTCCTCGGCAATGTTTTTCCTTAATCGCAGGGCCTCCAGATTAATCACGGGAACAGGATAGTCCGAAGAAAAATCTATTTTCAGCCTGCCCCTTTGCAGCTTGGCAAAGGATATCCTGTCCACAATGACTGCAAAGGGCAGATAAGGCATCTTCCTTACAAGGGTTTCTTTTTCCCCTTGTTCCAACTCTGCAATCCACTCAATTCCCGTTTTGACGAATTCACATTTGGCGCTAAGCAGCTCTGCGAGGGCGAGGACCTTTTCATGGGGCACATAATACCCCCTCTCCTCGGAAAGCTGCTTCTTCTGCCTCATTCTCCCCGCTTCTATCTCCTTTTCCAGCTTATTCAGGTTTTCCCTGTAAATAAGCAGTTCCAATGCTTCTTTATACTCAAAAAGGGTGCTTTGGCCAAAGCCGGCAGCCTTCTGTTCCAGAACGGAGAGCTCATCTTGATAAGCTTTCAACCGGCTTTCATACTGTTTTTTTGTTTCCAGGCATCTTTTGATATCGCCTTCTATCCCTGCAACTTCGAGATCCAGGCTCGGAATCCGGGCACTTAAAGCCTGTATTTGTCCCGCGGCAGAATCGGTTTCTGACAGATACCGGTTCAAATCATCTTCCCTTTGATTCAGAAATTGTTCAGGGGCAAGGATAGCCTCCATTTCTCCTTTTCCCAGGAAATAATTGTGCAGATCGCTTAGCTTTTTACCTAAAGCCGTCTCTTTTTCCGTAAGCCTTTCCACTGCCGCTTCCAGAACGGAGGCTTTTCTCTCTTCCCTGATCAGTGCTTGCTGAATTTTCTCTTTTTCCTTGCCGAGCTCGTTTCTGGTCTCCGCATATTTTTCCTGCGAGAGAGTAAGCTCTGCGATCAGCCTCTCCGTCAAGAAGCGAAGCCTGCCGCCTGCTGCCCTGTAATCAGCCTTCAGCGCATCTCCGTCTTCGGCCAAGGCCCGCAGGCGCTTCCGTATCTTATGGAGATTTTCCTTTACAACCCGATACTCCCCATAGGCCTCCAGCGTCATGAGATGGTTGAGTTCCTTCTCCAGGCGTGCTTGCAGATCAGCGTACCGGTCCTTTTCAGCAGCCAATTCTTCTTTCTTTAACAGCAGCCTTCTTTTTTCATGGTTGATCAAACCTGCCTCCAGGAGCTTTTTCCGCTGCAGGCCCTCGCTGTGCTTTGCCGTATTGTATTCCCGCTTTTCAATGGCTGCTGTTTTTTCCTTTTCCAGTATTTCCAGCCTCTTTCCAATCAGGTTCCTGATGGCTGCAGCTTGCTGCTTAAAGGCTTCGAGCTCCTCAAAGGCAGCAAAAAGACGATCATTTCTCCCTTTGAACTCGCTGTAGTATTCCTTAATCTTCTCAAATTCGGCCAAATGCCCTTTAAGCCGCAGATACTCGTTCAACCTGCTCCTGATCTCAATTAGGGTATCAGCCAACAGGAGGCTTTCCTCGTTACTTTTTCCTCCCTTGTTGAGGGCTTCCACATCCTCGATAATTTTTACAAATTGATTCTCGATGAGCTTGCGGGAGGTATTGTCTTGCCTGAAATACGACTCGATATTGTTCTCTCCGCTGTTGATTCCCTTGATAATTTTCCATTCCGCAGCAATAAGATTATGGGCAGCAAGAAAGCTCTGATATTTGTCAATTCGGTCAAACACTTCCGCGGGCAAACCTTTTTGCCTCATCTGGTGGATATACTTGCGGATATCCTCAAAGCCCGCATATATTTTCCTGCCGTTCTCTTCCGCAACGAAGGGTACTGCTTTTATCCCTGTAATCTTGTTGTCGTTATAAAAAACACACCAGTTAAGGTGTTCAATATCTGCCCCTTGAAGATTCTGCTCTTCTTCGGAAACTTCTGTTTCTGCCGCTTCGCTTGAGCCCTTTCTTTTTCTGGCGGAAAAGCCGGTCAGCAAATACTTGTAAACGCTTCCCTCATCCAAAATCCATTCCACAGCTGCATGGGAGGTTCTCTCTTTCCCGCCCTGGAATAAAAGGCTTAGGGGCTTTTCTCTTCGAAGGTAAGACTTGGGGAGAACCGTCTGCAGAATCATGAGCAGCAAAAGGGATTTCCCGCCTCCGTTATCAAGGTCGTAGGCCGTATTCTTGCCTCCCAGCTCCATTTTAAAATCATCATAGAACTGCGTTGCGTTATTAAAGTGCACATTGACAAGTCTGATACTCTTTATATGGGGCATCAGCTGCTTACCTCCAGGCTTTTCACAAAGGAAAGCAGATCTTTCCTGTTATCCCTCTCCTCATAATAATGCCAGATTATAGTCTTAAACCGTTCCGTGGGATAAATGATTCTCTGGTTCATATCCAGCACGATCAGTTTTTCGCTGTGCAAAAATCGACAAATATTTTCCACAAAGGCAATCTTGTCATTTTTGCCTCCTGAGACCCATTCCCTGGCATCGGGCAATCTCTGCCAGACCCTGCAGATCTCCGCAAAGTCAAACTGGTTCTCCTGGCTAACCGTTTCCAGGTCCTCCATCTTCAGCAACGTTTCAAACCTCTTGGAGACGCTTTCCACAAGGTCGCTTATTTTTATATATGCTACCGGCGTATCAGGATACGCTTCCCGGTAGAACATGGTAATAAGCGTCATGATGATAAAATATCCGGTAAACAGCTCGCTGTTGGTAGAAATATAGCTGATCTTGTCCCGCAGCTCCTCGTTTGTCCATCCAAAAAGCCTGCTGCCTGCCTCCGGGCAAATAAACAGCCTGTCGTTTCCGGAATAAACCCGCAGCTCCAACTTGCCGGCAATATGAAAAAGCATCTCCTCCACATCAGTGCTGTACCTATATTTTTCAAATAAATGTGCATTTTTGCTTCTGCTCACCTCTTCGCCCTGCAAAAGGGCTTTCAGTATCTCCAGAGCATCATCAAGCACTTCGGTTGATCCTGAAATCATGATTTGTATTCTCCTGTAAAAAGCATATTTGTAATCTTCAATCCCGGTAGAAGCTCCATCTCCTCTTCAGGAAAGCTTTGGACCGTTACCTGGTTTATTCTCCCTTTAAGCTTTGCAACATGGGCAGCTTTGACAAAAACCTCTTCTATTGTTTTAAGCTCAGCATCCAACGGTATCTTCCCGTCCGCGAAGCTGATAACTTTGCAATGTTCGCCCATTTTCTTGTCCCGGTTCAATTCAATAATAAAGCTGAGAAAATCCCCATTATAAACGCTGTCCTGGGAGTACTTCTCCACCAGGCCGCGGCAATAATCCTGCAAAGATACCTGTCCCTTTGGCGTGTCCAGGGCCTCCAGCAGCTTTGCCGCATAAAAGATAAAGTTTTCTTTAACGCGGCTGCGGGTTAGATCATCAATTGTGACCCTATCGCCACTTATGTCATCTTCCCGGCTTTCTTCGACCTCCCGGCTGCCTTTTGCCAGGTGCTGAGGCTCAAAAGCCCGCAAAGGATTAAAGCTTTTCCTCACATAAGGATTCATTAGCGGCTCAAACAAATATTTAAGAAGTTCCGGTGCGGCATTGTTGCGAATAAGCTTCTCAAACTCCCCCTGAAAATTGAACCTTTCGGTAAAAATGGCCTTTCTCCTGATCCCCAGAATCCTGTCATATTCCTTCGTAAAGCCCACTGCTTCCTTTAACAGCTCTGTGTGCAGCGTCTGTGCCCGGCTAATTTCCTTCTCAATAATCTTTATTAAGGTAAAAGTCCGGATATCTTTACTCGTAGCCTCACCGCTGTTTATTCTTTCCATATATTCACTAAAGGCGCTGCTGACGTTTTTTACCGCTGTATTGAACAACTCCGCCTCTTCTTCAAACTGCATGACAATACTTCTATGATAATTGTTGTAAGCCTCCCCGAAATCAAAACGCCCATACATAAGGGACTCCAACAGGGAATTTTTTCGATCCTTCTTCTTCTGCACCTCCATATTCAGCCTTCTGACCGTTTCATAGGCAAAGGCGAAGGCGCCCTTTTCCATCTGCTTTTGAAAGAGGAGCAGGTTGACGGTAATCTTTGTTTCCTCGGGAAACTCCTTGGTCCGGAGATAAAAGTCAACTCCCTGCTCAGTGATATAGTAGTTTAGCACGCCCTCCTCAGACTGCCGGATATCAAGAAACTTAACATATTTCTCTTTAAAACTATTACCCTTAAAACTATAAGTATTTAAAATGTAATTTCGCCCCCCGTTTTGTATTCCGTCCAGAATTTCCGCTGTAAGTTCCCTGATTGTCTCCGGCGCCAAATTCTTTGCCATAATCCTCTGCAAAGCCTTACCCATAAATGCTTCCAAATTCTGAAACGTAATACCTCTATGTTTGAGCTTTCCCTCATAAATCAGATAGGCAAGCGTTAAAAAGCAAAGCTCAGGGACCAGTCCGAATAATTCCTCCGCCTTCCGTCTCCTGAGCATCTCCATGATCGGATAATATATCTTAACCTGCTCCAGCCTCAAATCAAGTTCTTCCAAAAAATCATCCACAAGGGAAAGCTCCGGGTCTTTTTCTCCCATGTTTTCCTGTATTATTTCTCGGGCCAGGGCGTCGTCCGGGTCGTTGTTTCCCCCGTTAAGGAACATTTTGCGCCTTGATTCAATCATTTTCTATCCTTCCAAACCTTTTTCTCATTTCAGCAGCCGAAAGGGCTTCCTGGGGTATGTAGAAGCCCCCCTGTAAAAGCTCTTTTAGCTTTACAGCCGTAGCGCGGTCAAATGACTGAATAAATCTGTCGATGTTTTCTCTGCTGATGGTCTGCTTTTGCGGGTTTCTTGCCGGCCCCCTTTTCAGCCCGATCTCCAAAACAGCCTCATACCCTTCACAAAAGGGAGATATCCTGTACCTTGGATATGCCTCCAGAAGCTCGCAGTAAATGTTTATCCCCTCCGGGTCAAGGTCCCCGAAATAAAAAAATGCGTCGGCTTGCGGGTCAAGATCATATTCCTCCATAAATTTAAAACTGCTGATGATCTTTTTCCCTTCACCGTAAACGAGCATGTCAATTTTGATGCTTGACGAACAATCCATGAGGCTTCGTTTCAAAGACCAGAAGGTGTCCTTATTTTCCACAATGTACACATTTCTCGAAACAAGGGCGTAAAAGTCTTTTTGTTGGAAACTGAAAAAGGGTTCCACCGTCTCTTCACAGCCGATATTGGAAAAAGTAAGACCCAGTCTTTTCAGAACGGTTTCGCCGCGGCTTCTGCTTTTTCCCGCTCCCTTAAAAAACTTTTCGTCGCCGAAGAGTTCATAAGCCCTCTCATTTACTGTGACAAGATCTTTCTCCTTCCGCTGAAGAAAACCGGAAAGAACAGCGATGATATCCCTGTCCTGCAAAAAATCCCGGGGGTTTTTCAGGTAATAATCAACCGTTGCCGGCGGCGCTATACTTCTAATAATTTGCGCAACCAGCTCATTATCCTTCTTTTCCGGTTTTTTATTGATCCTGTATTTTAAATGCAGCCCTTGGGGGGTATCCGGTTTGCCGCCCACCGGCGAGATGAGCTGCTCCGAGACAAGTTTCATAATTGCATTATAAAAAACAGCCTGTCCTTGGGGACTTTGCAGATAAGCAGGCATGTCAAAACCAATGCCTTCAACGGCAGAAAGCAATCTCTTAAGGGGAATATATCTATTTTGAAAACCGCCAATTTCCTCTTTTAGTTTTCTATAAATCTCGTCCAAGCTTGTCTCGTTTCGCTTCATTTTATATAGTTCACAATGGCACGGATGAAATTATCGAAATCAGGAAGATGATCTTGGATAATGCCATAAACCTCTTCACTGGAAATTTTATCGTATAAATGTACAGCCCGGTTACGGAATTTGACCATGTTGATAAGTGTGGGAAGTTGTTGCTGAGGGATGATGCCTGCCTGAGCTAATAACTCCATTGTTTCGCGATATGTTTTGGGAGTTCCTAAGTGTTTCCGGGAAACAATATGATGAGAAATATCCAGCATAGCTTCGATTGATACCTGCAATTGACGTATTGCTGCATCGGACATAAAAGGATCGTCTAGAAACTCTTTTAAACCAGTCCGTTTAATGCTCTCGAGTTTGCTGAGGTTATCTTTAATTATCTGAACCTTATCACGGATTTTTTCCTGATTGACCATTCAGGTACATCTCCCGCAAAGCATCATCATAATCTTGGTTAAACTGATCTAAATCTATTTTATAATCTGCATAATGTTTACAGACATATTCATGAAAGTCCTCCAAGTACAGCCCTTTCTGAACGAGCACTTTTCCCGTGGATAAAACTTCAAACTGAAGTGGCAGAGTTGCTTTATTCAAGACTACTAAGTTAATATCCTCTTCTCCGGTGATATTGCTTAAATCTGCCAGGATTGATAATTCGACTTCAAGATTGACAGCAGCATTTGGTACAAACAAAACAGCCATATCAATATCACTTAGGGGTGTTTGATATTGAGTACCGTATGAACCAAACAAAAAGGCTGCAGCTACATCCTTTCTATCGGCAAAATAGTTCCGAATGGCATCAAGATGCGGGTCAATATTAATCATCTTAGGTGCTTTACTTAAACGAACCATTAAAATATCCTCCATATCTGAGTCCATTGTAACTGATTTCTTATCTAGAAGTCAACTTTTACCAAATTACTTTCATTTGATATTGATGAGCTGTTTAGCAAACTGGGTTAGCCACCGAACAACAATGCCTGAGACAGCAGATTACTCCATTTTTTGTCCCCAAAACAAAGAATCGGTAAAAAAGCATGGTAACCGGGGATATTTAGGATGAAATCCGATGAATCCTCTCGGCAAAGGCGCAAATAATCAAATCGTTCTTCCTTCAACAACTCTCCCAATATCATTCCTTTGTTGTATCCAACCATTCCACTACTGCGCCGGCTTTAGCTCCTTCAATCCGCAGATTGTATTTTATCCACCAAGCTCTCAAACTTTTTCTCCGTCATAAGTTCATGAGTAAGAAATTTACCATTATAATAGATACCGAGCGTGCCGAATGGACTGCCCAGTTGTTGCGCCTCAGCACAGCTGCCAAGCTTTTTAACTTCATAGTATATTTTCTTGCCGTCCAAAATACCTGCAATCTTGCCGATATATTCTTCCACGAAAGGACACTGATTTGCATAAATGAATGTAAAACCTTTTTTGTTTGCACAACATCCTTGTTTTGCGTTGGCGTTAAATTGCGGGTCTTCCCCTTCTTCTTTCAACTTGTAAATCATTAGTTCAAAATAGGGCGGTGCCGTATCAACTGTCTTGAAGCCATGTTTTGCATAAAACTTTCTGTCGGTCAGGAAAGGTTTAACTTTCGAACTGGTAACAACGGCAATTCCCTGCATATTTTTTTTGTTTTGCATCGTTAATGCACTCTTCCAGCAATTTAACGGATAATCACTGCCCCTTGAACTTCCCCGAGACCCAGAGGCAGTTTATCACCATGTAGTTTTCTCCGGTAATCGGTTTCCATACTTTTTCAACAGGCATGTATTCAATAAAAACCTTGCCCCGTTCATCCAGCCGCTTGAAGACCAGACCGTCTTCAAACCTTTCTTTCATCCATTTCTTTTTAGTCTCCGCCCTTGCCGTGTTCAACTTGTCTGCACCAATGGCACAGCAGATATGTTCCCGGTCAATATTATGCTCGTCAATTTTAATAATCATCATATAATCACTCCCCGTTCAGGACCGGCAATAAACTGTTGCCGCCAGTATGATTATCATAAGCAACTATAACATATTTACCTCAAATAATTTCGGGACACGCTAAAAATTATTTTATCATTACCATTATTTATCTCCTACCATTTTTTGTTTCTTTACTTCTGCCTGAACATGCTTAATAAGATTTACAATATCACTACTAGAAGCATTTCCGGTATTAATAATAAAGCCGGCATGTTTTAAGGAGACTTGTACCCCCCTATTTGATAACCCTTTAGATTTGCCTCCTCTATTAATTTACCGGCAAAATATCCTTCCGGTCTTTTAAATGTGCTTCCGGCACTGGGGAACTCCAGAGGCTGGGTTTCCTCTCTTTTGCGCTTTAATTCATTCATCTTATTTTGTATCTCTTCTTTAATGCATTGGGGACGGAATGCATTGGGGACGGACCCTATTGCACTGTTCTTTGTTTATGAGCTTGTAGCTACACCAACATACTCACGCACTTATCGCTCTCCCCAATTCCGGACATATTTCTTCCGGACCTATGCCCATTGGTACCGCTGTTAAGATCAGTTCTACCCTGCGGTTTCCGGCACGCACCGATGCTTTATGAAACAGCCGTTGCCGTTTTAAGAGGGAGTGCCAGGTTTGCTCACGGCATGGATAGGCGAGACAGCAGACTACCCTTTTGCTTTCTGAGGCAGTTGAGTAAGCTAATACCTGCAGCAGGTCTTCCCGGTGCTGCTCCCGCAGTTCCTTTTCTAACCCTGCCCAGTTTTCCCGATTGAGTTCTTCCCAATGGTTCTTATATTTTGCATCGATGATTATGGTTTCTCCCTCCCGTTCCAAGATCAAGTCCGGGAGCAAATAGCGCTGTGAACCAAGATAGGGTGGGTTCCAACTTAAGGGTGTTAATGTTTCCCGCTGTCTGCCTCTTTTTAAAGTACCCCCTGTGCCCTTCGCCAATTGGCCTGCTACGGTTTCGACCCAGGCTTCGAAAAACTGATCCATGGGCAAAACCCACGGCAATCCTTGCAGATCGCCTAATCCAGCCAGCCCTCGATCCTCTACAGTCCATTCCACAGCTTGAATGCCTTTGCGAAATATTTCCGTGCTGAGATTTCCCTGCAGCCAGCGATTTAAGGTATGTTGAGTTGGCATTATTATAGGGACATCCCTTACTTTTTCCAGCAAACGCTGACACAGACTTAATAACTGCAACACAATCACGCCGGCTGTCCGTTGGCTCTGCAAGCTGGAAAGCTGCTTGCGCAGGGTATAGTGAATGGCTCCTTTTAGATCTCGATCATCTTTTAAATCTGGAAATCTACATGGAACATTCAAGAATCCGGCCCGTGGGATGTTTGTAGTAGCATAGCGTGTCCAATTAACCTGCCCCCGGGGAGCATTTAAAATGTCCTCTGTGAATTCAAAGCTGCGGTCCAGGCGATCAAGCAGTTTTTGTAGCCGCAGCAAAATTGTCGTTGACAAAACCCACGGGGGAATTTTACGGTCAGAACGGGGCAACAAAGGTAACCGTAAAGGAACAGGAACCACTTTCCAACCCATGGCCCCCAGCATGGTTCCAACACCTTGCCAGCCAAAGCGGGGTTTAATGACCAACCCATAGTCAGGGCGACCGCTGGTTGGCGATAATAGGGGCAAGGCTCCGGCCTGTCCACCGGCATGCAGCTGAATGTAGACTTCTGACCCATCGTAATTAACATTGCCTTCTATAGCAAAGTCACGCAAAATACCGTGATTTTGGTTTAAAAACTGGTGGGCCAAACGGGCAGCTAAACCTTGAGCGTTCCTTGGTATATCACCTCTCACCAGCATAACTGCTGGGATTTTTAGCTGGCCATGATCCTCAAGTTCAAAAATGGCGGTTTCCCGCGCCAGTTTGTTTTTTTTCATGTTGTTAAGCTCTCTAACCATTGCAGATAAGCCTGCAGGGAATCGGCAAAGGCCGCAACATAACCTTGTTTCAAGTATTCCTCCAGGAGGGGTGCTAGATGGACCTGTAAAGATTTAAGAGCTTTCTGCTGTTCCTTTTCGAGAAAATATGAATGGCCAGGTAAGAGCTCCAGGGCTTCATCATCGGCATATTCCACAAAGATATCTAAAAGTCCCTGAAATGCTTCCAGCATCAACTCATGTCCATAGGTCTTTACAACAGATATCTGGGGCCATAGCTTTAAAAAAGCAAACCTTCTGCGCACAGCTATGTCAACGATGGCAATACTGCGGTCAGAGCTATTCATCGTCCCCAAAATATGCAGGTTAGGAGGCAGTTTAAGTGTGGAACCATGGGGCTTGTCATATTCGTAGGCGAGATTTAAGGTTCTTCCTGTTTCGAATGGTTCCAGCAGGAATATGGCCTCACCCAGTACTTTGGCCAAATCAGCACGATTGATCTCATCAATTAGCAGTAAATAGGGGGCGTTCGGATTTTTTGCCGCCGCGGCGGCTGCCTCCATTAAAAACCCTGGTTTTGGTTTAAACTGCAAACCTAAGCCTTCCTCGGTGTGAACGGGGGCAAGGCCTCCCACGAAGTTTTCATAAGTTGTGTTTGGATGAAACTGGATTACTTGTCCATTATCTTGATATGTATCACGGAGAAGCTCAAGAGCCATCCTCGTTTTACCTGTTCCGGGGGGACCCTGCAGGATAATATATTTACGCTCCGCCAATAAATCAGCAACATCGTTGTTAATGACAGCAGGAAACATATGTGCATAGTAAGCTGCCTGAATCTTTTTTGCATCTTTCTCTGCGCCTGCTAGAGGGGAATAACCTCTTTCTAAAAACATCAAATCCAGAAAAGCTTTTACGGCTTCTTCCGTTTTCTGCCTGTCTTCATCAGGAACATAAAAACCATATATCACTTTCCCATATTTCTTGAAAACGGCCTTGAACTCTGAAAATATTGTTTTAATTTTGCCTGGCATGTCCAAGTCAATACGTGCCGGGTCTTGTTTAGCCCAGGCAACCATCTTCCCCTGGCCGTATTTGCTATTCAGCCAACTGCAGATAGCCCTTATCTTACGCCCGTGTCCAGGCCGGCCCAATATTTCTTCGTCGGGGCTGAGCCCTTGGGTGCCGATTACCATACCGATGAGGGCGGCCCTATCCGCAACAGGAAAGATTACAAAGCTCATTCCACCATAAGCACCGGAATCTGGATTGGATGGATCGATGAGAGCAGCAAAGGGGACGCCTGATCCCGAGCTGAAGTCAGGCGCACGTAAGTTGAATGCTTGTTTGGCCCGCTCAGCATATCTGCCGCCGGGCGAGCCAAATAATTCAGTAACGGCTTCCCGCGAGCGCTCAGACCAATTATTTTGCTGACCTGAGTGGATTAGGTCTAATAACTTCTGCATATTGTAGGCCCTTTCTAATCAAACTTGTAAGGAGTATATTCGATGGCAGGAAAATCCCATATTATTATGAATTATGCTATTTTATTCTGTTATTCTACTTCTTTGAATTGGAATCCTTTCATTATTTTGTCTAGTTTTGTCGAATAGAAAATATTTGTGCAAATGGACTCTAAAGGAAGGCGATAATTTTCAAAGGTGTACATCCCACCTGAGCTATTAAAAAAACCTTGACTATTCCACAATGGCTTAACACAATCACAGAACGCGACAGAATAAATTTTTCTTCTATATTACAAGCTGCTCTAAAAGAAAAGCTCGATATAGCCCCTAAAATCGGGACTAAATACAAGAAATGTTTGATACCTTTACGAATATATTTCCCCTATTCTTATATGGAACTGCACGTGGTCTGCCCATTTTCTAATATTTGCATGATTATGGGCAATAACAAAAAATTTTTGCTTAACATTCTAGCCCCTCTTTCCTAATATGTCTGTATGGATGGAGGCATCATTATCCGTGGTGGCGGTATTACCTTTATATTATTTGGTAATAACCGGTTGCGCTTTTTTTATCGGCTTTCTGGCCATGCCGGCACCTCTTTATTTTCTTGTTAATTTCTATTTCCCTGTGCAGTAGGGTCCGTCCCCAGTGCACACTTCTTTTTGTTTTTAAACTATATTTGCTATAATGAAAAACGAGACCAAAACAATGCATGGAGGCCGGGATGAGGATCAATAGCAGCAGCAAGGAATTAATCGCCTGTTTTCTGGAAGAAGGCTTTAAGCTCGATTTTGAGCAGACTGCAGCTCCGGCAAAAAAGACGCTGCCGGCTTCAGACAGAGCTGCAAGCCTTGAAGAAAACCTTTATCAACAATACCTGAATAACCGATACAAAATGCTCTTCTATTTCGGCTTCGTTGATGACGCTAAAAATATGTCCCCCTCCATCTCCTTTCTGCATAAGCTGGCAGCCAAATTCATTGCAAGGCTATCCCAAAACCCCGACCTGGAATATACCCGCGAGCAAACGATCATCGCACCGACCAATGATGATATTCTGGATATTCTGCGCAGTGTGCCCTTTGCCGTAGGAATTGAATTCATCAATGCAAACTGGATCCAAAATATTTACCGGAATCTCTCCGGTGTTTTTGCGGCTGAAATAGCGGCCTATCCCGGCAGCGTTGCAGATTTCCTGCGGGATCACAACTCCAGGATCAATGTGGCGGGACGGGTTTTCTTTCACCTGGTGGAGAACAAATCCGCTGAATACCCCTTTGCTTTTTTGGCAACATACAGCACAGGAGACCTGCATGCAAAAACCGCGGTACACATGCCCCTTAAAAATGCCCTGCTCGAATACAAAGGCCAAAACGAGATGCTGCTGAAACTCCTTTCCACTGTGAGCAAAGCGGCACAGCAGAGCGACTTTATCTCCGAACTTGTGGAAAGCGGCGAGCTCTTCAGCCCGCTCAAGTTCACGAGCCAGGAGGCATACACATTTCTTAAAGAGATACCCCTTTACGAAGAATGCGGCATCCTCTGCCGCATCCCCGATTGGTGGAAGAAAAAGACCAATTCCATCAAGCTCTCCCTCAAGGTAGGAGAACAGGCACCGGCCATGGTGGGAGTAGAGGCACTCCTCAGCTTTCAGGCAGAGCTCTTTTTGGGCGACGATAAAATTACAGAAGAGGAAATCAAGGCCTTGCTGGCACAGACCAGCGGACTCTCCTTTATCAAAGGCAAGTGGGTGGAGGTAGACCACGCCAAGCTTCAGGCCACCCTGGAAGCTTATGAAAGGGCAAAGAAACTGGCAGAAAAAGGGGCATTCAGTATGGCGGAGGCCATGCGCCTGCAGCTCCATGCCCATACCCTGCTGGATATCGAGGAAGAGGAAGTCAGCCTCGAAGTATCCAATGGAGGGTGGCTGAAAAGCGTTACGGCAAAACTTACCAACCCCTCCCTTATTGAAAACACTCCCCCGGGCGCGGGTTTCAAAGCAATGCTGCGCCCTTACCAGCAAAAAGGCTTTGACTGGCTCCGCTACATGAGAAGCTATGGCTTTGGCGCTTGTCTTGCCGACGACATGGGTCTGGGCAAAACGGTCCAGGTGATCGCTCTGCTCGAGCACATCAGGTCCCAGGCCGCTGTTGCCGCCTCTTCCGGCGATGCCGGCAAGGGTAACGCTTCCGTCACGAACGCCAACGCGGATATCGATGCCGGGAAAAGCGGCAAACCCCTTCAATCCCTCCTGATCATTCCTGCCTCTTTAATGGGCAACTGGCAAAAAGAAATTGAAAAATTTGCCCCGTCCCTTAAGTACAAGCTCATCTATAACAAAAAAGATCAGCACCATTTGCACACAAGCGACGGCACAGACCTCTTTATAACCACCTATGGCATGGCCGTACGGCTGCTGGAAGAACTGAAAAAAGTGTCCTGGGAACTGCTCATCCTGGATGAAGCCCAGGCCATCAAAAACCCCGCTACCAAGCAGGCAAAAGCGGTAAAACAACTGCAGGCAAAGGCCAGGATCGCGCTCACCGGCACGCCCATTGAAAACAGGTTATCCGATCTGTGGTCCCTCTTCGATTTTTTGAACGCCGGCCTGCTGGGGACAAGTAAAGAATTCAGCGCCTTTACCAAACGATTAAAGGAAAACGGCGGGGACTATGGCAAGCTCCGTGCGGTTGTCAGCCCCTTTATCCTGCGCCGGCTCAAAACGGATAAAACGATAATCCCCGATCTTCCCGACAAACTTGAAGTGAAAGCCTACGCAAACTTGACCAAAAAGCAGGCGGTATTATACAACGGTGTGGTAAAAGAGCTGGAGCATAAACTGGAAACGGGTGCGGAAGGGATCGAGCGTAAAGGCCTTATTTTATCCACCATCATGAAATGCAAACAAATCTGCAACCACCCGGATCAGTTCCTGGGACAAACGGGGTTTAAGCCTGAGCACAGCGGGAAATTCGCCAGATTGTTCGATATTTGCGAAACCATCGCCAAGAAACGGGAGCGGGTGCTTGTCTTTACCCAGTTCAGAGAGATGACCGAGCCCATCGCTGCCTTCCTGGAAACGATCTTTATGCAAAAGGGTTTGGTCATGCATGGCGGCGTGCCGGCTAAAAAACGTCTCGCGCTCGTGGAGGAGTTTTGCGATGAGGCTTACGTCCCCTTCATGGTCCTCTCTCTTAAGGCGGGCGGCGTGGGACTCAACCTCACAGCCGCAAACCATGTCATCCATTTTGACCGCTGGTGGAATCCTGCTGTGGAAGACCAAGCCACCGACCGGGCCTTCCGCATCGGCCAAGAGAAAAATGTGATGGTGCATAAAATGATCACAGCCGGCACTATTGAAGAAAAAATTGACCTGATGATTGAGGAAAAAAGCAAGCTTGCCAACGACATTATTGCCGCCTCGGGCGAGTCCTGGATCACCGAGCTGGATAATAACCAGCTAATGGAATTATTTACTCTGGTACAGGCAGGTGAAGTATAGGTGAACTATTATGATTACTATCCCCGGTATAAATCCGCGGCAGAGAAGAAACAAAAGGCAAAAAAGCAGCTTGAAAAACTGAAAAAGAAAAACCCTGATTTGGCACCGGTGATCGTTAAAGGCAGGGCTATCGCCACGACTTGGTGGGGGAAAGCCTGGAACAAAAATTTGGAGATGTATGCCGACTACTCCAACCGGATTGGGCGGGGACGAAGCTATGTAAGGCATGGTGCCGTGCTTGATTTGAACCTGGAAAAGGGGCTTGCCCGGGCCCTGGTCCAGGGCAGCAGGAGCAAGCCTTATAAAGTTAAGATCAAGATCTCGCCGCTGGCCCCTGATAAGTGGGAGAGGATCCTGAGCCTCTGCAAGCACAAGATCAACAGCCTGGCTGAGCTTGTAGACGGCAAATTTCCCAGAGAACTGGCTGAACTCTTTACCGCAGAAGGGGAAGGCCTTTTCCCCGCCCCCGAGGAGATAGACTTCAGCTGCAGCTGTCCCGATTGGGCCGATATGTGCAAGCACGTCAGCGCCGCGCTCTACGGTATCGGCGCCCGCTTCGACGAAGATCCCACCCTCTTCTTTAAGCTGCGCAACATTGAATTCGATAAATTGTTGAAGAAAACAATCGAACAAAAAATGCAGAGCCTCCTGAAAAACGCCGGCAAAAAAAGCAGCCGCGTCCTTGACGATGACGACGTTGCGGCACTGTTTGGGGATCTAACATGGGGAAAAACGGATCTGACCTGAAAAAAAAGATGACAGATGCTTGCCCGCAAGCACTCTTAAAATTTCGTCAAATGTTGCTTCCGTCTGCTCCGGGGTTTCCATGTTAAAAATGATTATCCTCCCATCTGTATGGAGATAAATAAACGGCGGCTTTTGGGCATTGACGAACAGCTTAACCGAACCATACTCTTCTGTCCTGAAATAACCTTTCAAGTTTGCACCCAAAGCAGACCCGTTGGTGCGCATCACAATGGCCGGCAGTTCTTCCATCAAGATGACATCTTCAATTGAGTTCCATGCATAAAGCTCACCGTACATGCCATGGATCCGTAACCCTTCTTCAAGAAACGTCACCTTCGTAGCCTGGGAAGAGAAGAACATTAGAACCGCAACAAAGATTAATGTAACAGCTACTATACCAATGGGCAAAGCCAGTTGTTTTCCGGCTCCCTTGCGCAGTTTCCCATGTTCATCAAATATATTTCCATCATATTTTTGCGCCTTGATGAGCATGTACACCGTTGTAAGGCCAAAAAAAACCATAACCGGGGTCGTCCCCGGTTTCAGGCCCAAGGCGTAAAGAATACCCATTCCAATGAAAACACCACCGTTGACATAGGAATAAACCCCCATCAAGCGACCAAGGGCTTTTGTATTCACATTCTTCTTTTTTTCCCTTGGCATGGTGTTATAGCCTGCAATGAGGAAGTACCACTTGCATACATGTACTGCCAGTCCAAGGGCCACAAAGAAAAGGCCGATTATGAAGAAATAGACCCACATGGTAAGCCTCCAGCTTATCTCCAGCTTATTGATATTATATGCCTATCGCTCTTGGTATGCAATCACCCGCCTTTATTCCTTTGCTTCCTCTTCTTGATTTCTGTGCAAATTCATTTTGCTGACTATTTCCGGAACCATGTTCATAATTTTTTCCAGAGAGCCCTTCCCTGCCAGGGAGACGAGACTGACCTCATCGTTTTTAACCACCAGCACAGCATTGGGGGAGATGCGGCCTCCCACGCCTCCTCCTCCGCCGCTGCCGTCGTTCCCTTTGCTGTCTCTGCCCGAGCCTTCCCCGCCGGCGACCCCAAAGCTTACTGTGATGATTGGAATAAGGGTTAGATTTCCTACTTGAATAGGGTTACCTACCACGGTTTCCGAACGCAAAAACTTCTCCAGCTTTTCAAAAAGAGTATTAAAAACGCTTCCTGTTTCACCCATCGATCATCAGCCTCCTATTATTGGTTATTTATTTGTAATTACTTCTAATCCGCTTTTAACCTCAAGTTGCATACCTGGCCTTCTTTTTACTCGCTCTGATTGCCTTCCAGATTTTCCTGGTCTCTGCAGCCAGTAAGAATTTAATTGTCCTGTAAAGAATTAAGCATACTATTACCTTCCCGGAGATAGAGACCGCCACATCGACATATTCTTCCTCCCAGACAGGTTCCAGATCAACCTTAACTTTTTGCATGGGAATAGAAGTCTTAAAAAACCAGTTTAAAGCAGCAAGCCAGCCGTTATAGCAAGGATCCTCAAAGCCCACTTTCCCCTGGAGTTCTAAAGATTCCGGTCCGATCATTCTTAATATTTCCCTTGAAAAGGTGAGCAAATTTTTTAAAAATTTCCCATCTGCAAATGAACGGAAACTCAATCCTAGAGCTTTTTTCTCTTTTTTGCCCTTTTCGTTTAAATCCTTTTTCTTTTTTCCGGATTTTCCCGGGCAGAATTTAAACCGGATACCCAGGATGGTGAGGTCGAGGGAAGATATCTTCCCAAAATCACCTGCCAGTTCTATTACGGGTTTTATTTTAATAAGAGCGCTGAAAAAAAATCTTTCACGGAATCCGCCCTGTATCGTATAGCGAACAGGCATAAATAAAAGGACTGCCGTCAAGAGCACCAGCACCGCCAGAGCACCAAAAAGGATGTTTACGAACAATCCCATATCGTTACCTCCTGAAATCTTTAGCGGGCAACGCTTACCCGAAAATAATCCTGGAAAGAAGAGAGTTTCTTTTGCGAAACGAGTCACGGGCGTTCTTTCCAAAGCGGTGCAAGGTTCTGTTCAAAAATTTGGAACCGGGTAAATGGCTGCAAAAGTTAAAGGTCAGTCTGTGAAAGTTCTCCGTATGGGTTTCCAAAGAAAGGGGCGCCTCCTCGCTGAAGCCTCTGCGATGATTAAGGAACGTATTTATGGCTATTTTTTATGCCAGGGCAGAAACGGGCGGTTTTCATCGAAACGGTGCATCGCGCGAAAGACTTTAAGATAAGTTTCCTGCATGATATCCAGAGCTTCATCCTTATCCCGGGTTAAGCCGTAACAAAATTGGTACAGGAACTTTTCATGCCTGCTCAGCAAATCGTTAAAGGCCTCTTTGTCATTATTTTTGCACCGCCGGATTAATTTTATGATTAGATCCAAAACCGGATGACTTCCTTTCGGCTGCCCCTATAAGATATTACACAAAAAAATAGTAAATAGTTGCAGATTATATTTATTTTATTTCTGGAAAAAGCCCCGGAAGATATCTTAGATGAGGTGGTTGATATACCAATCAGTTTTTATGAGGATTGAGAGGAATGATCAGAGGCAATAATATCCGCATCGGTACCTGCTACATCTTGATAAATACCTGACCAGCAGAAACATGGTTTTTTACCTCCAACCGTTTAATCTCCCTTATGACCGCAAATATTTTATCTTTGGGAACAGGAAGGCTGGTTCTGACAGGCAGGCGTCTGCCCGGATCGCCGCCTAAAGCTATGGTGGAGGTCACATGCCTGACGGGGTTGGTCAGCTCTGAAAAGGCATAATCCTTGCCCTTTGTACATTTATTATGTTCAATCTTATAGCCGTCTTCCCTTTTCTCCGCAAGTATTTCGCATCCCAGGGGACAGAAAATACAGACGATAATTTTTCTTTGCCCGGCCATTTTAAAAACCCCTTCAACACTAATTTCAAGGTTGGGTTCTGTCCTGTTTAACTTTTGTTTGTCTATAACAATTCTTTGCATTTCGCCGGGATTAATGCGCGGGGCTTGAACGCCTACACGATAACCGTTAATATTAATCATCTTTTGTGCCGCGCCGGCTGTAATGACGCCGGCCGGCCTTATCCCGAGGATGGTAATTGCGCCCCTGGGCCGCTCGCGGCAACCCATGGCAAAGATGACGGCATCAGTTTGTATTTCCAGTAAGCCGTCTTCTTGGCTGACGGAAATTACCGTTTTCGATGCCGTGCTTTTTGACAAGCCCAATAAACCGGTTCGCATACTCCGGTCCGGTTAGTTCCTTGCCAAAATAATGAATTCCAAAGCCGTTATGGATGCACTGCTTTAAAATGCCGTCTCCCCATTCATAAAAGTTCTGACGCAGAAGAACCGTCCCCGCGCTCCAGTCGGTCTGCCGTCCCCGCGCTCCAGTTCGGTTGCAGCCTAAAAAATAAAAATAATAGCTATCATTTACCAAGAGTAAACGCTTAAATTCCGGTTACGATAAAATGTACTACTAAAGAAAGGCAGATAAAAAATGAAAATAAAAGATCCGCTGGTTTTGGGCGCTATCGCGGGCGCTATCGCAAACCTTGCTAAATTATTAGGAAATGAATTTGGCATGAAGACTTTAAAAATTTCTCAAGCATCATACCCGGAAATGGCTGCCGGGCTTTTTATGACAAAAAAAGAACGCAGAAAGCCAGTCGCTCTCGTTGTAGGCACCCTTGCAGATCTCACCATCGGGGGAATAATGGGTGTTCCGCTAGTATACATTTTGCGTTATACCGGCAGAGATTTTGCTCCCATCAAAGGCATTGGCTACGGCCTTTTTGCCTGGGTTCTTTTATATGGAGCATTGGGACGTTTTCTTGGTACTAAAAGTAGTATATTCCCATTAAGTTCTACTACAAGCTTATCAGCTTATATAAACCATAGCATTTACGGCGCTATTGCTGCTGTTTTAACGGCAAAACTGGGAGATCCTTCCCTTTTCCCCGAACCGGGAGGAAAAAAGACAAACATTAATTATGCAGCAAACGAACAATAAAGCTCAATACTTTGATTATTCCACGTAGCAAATAGCCCGGCAGACCTTCGAAAATCTTTCAAATGTCCGCCTGCCCCACTGGGACTATAGAATTCCAATATGTTATATTTAACAAAGATTACATGAAAAGACTGTACCGCCGCTCCCTTCCGGCAGTTTAAGTCCGCTACGGCGCGAGGTCGTAGAGGCTATGACGGGAAAATTTCAATCCCCTATTTTTCGGGGTTTATGGTGATACAAAGTCAGAGCCACTTTCGGACAGCCTGAAGGTCCGTTTCAGTCCCCTATTATGGTGATACAGCAGCAATTATGGTATTTGCCAGTAGATGCTATTGAGTTTCAGTCCCCTATTTTTCGGGGTTTATGGTGATACAGGCCAAAGAACTTATGCAAGGATATAAAGATCATGTTGTTTCAGTCCCCTTGTATACTATGAGCAGCGGCCGATTTAGACGAGAATTTCCAGTTCGGCTGGTGCTCATTTTTGATCTTTGAAATCTTTAATAAAAACTCTTTTACAGCCTCAGAGGCTGTAAAAGCGGCATATCCACAG
>JAAYFF010000038.1 GCA_012728375.1 Bacillota bacterium
AACTCGGCAGAGCACTAAGGATGATCGGTTTTGAGATGGATATTTTCACAAAGCCAAGAGCTCCTTAAAATGGCACCTATTGCCATATGCTGGTAAACAGAAATTATGATTTTTTATGCCAAAGGGTGCGGAAAATGAGTTCTAGACAATTTGTTAAGGAGGTGGAAAGTCTTCTTCAAAAAACTTTGTTAAATATAATCCACGGATAGACTAGATAAAAACATAACTTCGAGGTGTTGAAAAATGAGATACGCAGAGGCGGGGTATTATTTAGAAATTGATTTAGCCACGGGAAATATTGAAAAAGTAGAAAGCGATCCGAGATTAACCGAACTTCATCTTGGGGGTTTGGGTACAAGCGTAAAAATTCACTGGGATCGGGTTCCCCCTGAAACAAAACCATTTGATCCTGAAAACCTTCTGATATTCAGTAACGGCCTTTTAGTTGGCACGCCTGCGTTTAGCGCAAATCGTACTATTGTTACCTTTATTTCTCCCCAATCAGAGTTATTGGCGTATCCAATGATGGGAGGATTTTGGGCGGCAGAATTAAAATATGCGGGTTATGACAAAGTGATCTTCCGCAACAAGTCGCCCGATTGGGTTTATATCTGGATATACAATGACAAAGTAGAAATACGTGATGCTACCCATTTAAAGGGAAAAGGGGCTCTGGAAACCCAGGAACTGATCAGGCAGGAGCTGGGAGAACCAAGAGCCCAGGTAGCCGCAATTGGCCTGGCTGGTGAGAATCGATGCTATACGGCTTCCATTGAGCAGTCCAGGTCGAGTGCCAGCAGGCTCGGGGGCGGCGCCATAATGGGAGACAAAAAGATAAAAGCAATCGCTGTTCGCGGAACCAAAGACGTCCACTTGGCCCGGGGTGCTGAGTTTTTGGAGCACATGAAGGAAGTTATGGAATATATAAAATACCGCAATGCAAACCCCATTCCGGATGTAATGACTATATTATCAGGTATCGGATCTCCCCAGGAGATGGTCCACACCGATGAGAAATGGCATACGGAAAATTTTATGTGGGGAAATTCCCGTACCCGGAGAAGAACTTTCTGGAATAAGTTAAACGAAGAGAACTGGACAACAACTCAATTAAGCGCAGTGGAGCGCTTAATAAGCTGCTATAACTGCACGCAGCATTGTGGAGCATTAGTATCCTATAACAGTCCAAGATACATGATGAAATGCTTTGGGAAACTTACTTATTCTATGGCATCTTATGTAGATGACCTTGGTTTTAATTTTGAAATTCTTCAACGGGCCACAGAGTACGGGGTAGACTCCTTCTCAACACCACAAATTTTAGCCTTCGGGATTGAGCTTTATGAAGCAGGTATTCTAACAGATGAGGACTTTAAAGGAAGCCCCAAAGACAGGGCGGGAAGATTCTCCTGGTTGCTCGACAGGCTGGTGCGGAGGGAAGGAATCGGCGATGTCTTGGCTGACGGTATTTATTGGGCAGCCCGCAGGATTGGCAAAGGCGCCGAGGCATTTGATCATAATACGATTAAAAAACATGAGCAGCTTCCTCTCAAGCTGGGGATGCTGGATCCCATTTATTACCTTATGTATACCACCAATGAGAAGATAAGCATTACTCAGATTGAAGGCAATTGGCCCCAGACGGCTTTCCCTCGAATGGAACAGAGAGAAAATTTTGTCAAGCATTGGCCCCAGCTCCCTGATGAAAAATTTAAACAATATTTACTGGATTGGGAGCCGCGGGGAGAAAAGTCGAACCCGTATTTTCCCACTCCTCAAATGTGCAGCGAGATTGTAGATTGGATGGAGATGCTACACAATATAGACGACGCCTGCTGCGTCTGCGCCGGCATGTCGTCGTTTTGCCTGAAACCTCCGTATCATATACACAATTATCCGAAAATAATTTCGGCAGCATTGGGATGGGATTTAGATGAAGCGGGACTCAAGAAAATAGTTAATAGGAGCCGCAATTTACACAGAGCGTTCAATAACCTCAGAGGTATGACAAGAGCTGATGAGAAGCCGCCGGAAGACCACTGGAGACACAGATTCCCCGAGCTGGAAAAGGAACTTTTAGATACGTATTACAAATTTAAGGGATGGAACAAAGACGGTATTCCCACGAAAAAAAGATTACTGGAGCTGGATTTAGGCTATGTTGCCGAAGAATTAGAAAAGAGAGGGATATACAAAGATGGCCAAGATTTTGAAGAAGACCAAGATAATTAAGGTTGATGCAGATAAATGCACTGGCTGTCGGACTTGTGAGATAATGTGTTCCGCCTTTCATGCAACACCGAAATACAGCAGCAACAATCCGGCAAAGGCTCGTATTCAAATAATTACTGACAGATTGAATAACAAATGGCTTCCCGTATTCGCAGGTGAGTATGTTCCAGCCGAATGCATGGGCAAAAACAAGTATATAATTGACGGAAAGGAATACGACGAGTGCGATTTCTGCAGAGTTGTCTGCCCATCCCGGGACCTGTTCAAAGAACCGGATTCCGGTTTCCCTCTTAAATGCGATATGTGTGAGGACGTACCGCCGCTGGAAGAGCCCATGTGCGTTCAATGGTGTATTAATGATGTCCTCACTTACGAAGAAATTGAAGAGGAAGTAGAAGAAGAAGATGCCCTCAAAGACATCGAGACAAAAGTGCAATTATTAATCGATAAATATGGAGTAAAGGATATTGTGGATAAGATTACCCGCATGACTCGGGATGATTACCAGGAAGAAGTCGAACAGCCAGAGGTAGAGATAAGATTGCGTTCATTGGTGGACCAATACGGATTAGATTATGTAAAAGATATTATTGAACGCATGACCCAGGGCGGCAGCAAAAAAGAAGCAGCAGCCGAACAGGAAGAGCTCGAGAAAAAATTGCATTCGCTGGTGGACAAATACGGATTAGAGTATGTTGTGGATAAGATTACCCGCATGACTCAGAGCGGCTAAAATTTTAGGCGAAAGAAGGGATTTAAAAAAAATGGAAACCGAAGCTCCCTTCAAAGAAATAATCGAGGAAATTAAAGAATTAGGCGAGGATGCCGTCAAGTTCTGCTACCAATTGAGGACAGCGGGTTGGGCCTGAATTATGCGGATACCCTAAAAATTAAGGACATTACCGAGATCCTCCAGGAAGTGATCTAGAGCGCATAAACCTGATGAGGTGATAAATTTTGGAAAGAGAATTAGAAAAAAATAATTGGATGCTTACGCAAAGCCTTGCAGGACGCAATTTTGGAGATGTTATGGTCGTTGGCGGAGGGATTAGTGGGATTCAGGCATCGCTCGATCTTGCAACTGCCGGTTTTAAGGTTTACCTGGTAGAAAAAGCTCCGAGTATCGGCGGTCATATGGCCCAGCTCGACAAGACCTTTCCGACCAATGACTGTTCCATGTGAATACTTGCGCCCAAACTGGTCGAGGTCGGCCGTCATCCAAATATTGAAGTGCTAACTTACACTGAAGTTGACAGTGTGTCAGGGGAAGCTGGTAATTTCAAGGTAACGCTGACGAAAAAGCCCAGATATATTATCGAGGAAAATTGCACGGGCTGTACTGTCTGCGTTGAATACTGCCCGGTCCAGTACCCGGATCAATTCAACCAGGAGATATCCTTGAATAAAGCCATCCATATTTACTTTGCCCAGGCGATTCCCCTTGTGGCATATATTGATGAAACCTGTCTTTTTCTCAAAGAAGAAAAATGTCGCATTTGTAAAAGAGTTTGCAAGAATAACGCTATAGATTTTAATCAGACGCCGGAGCGGATCGAAGTAAATGTCGGGGCAATCATTCTCTCCCTCGGTTTTGAGCCGTTTGATCCCAAGGTAAAAAAGGAATATCATTACGGAGAATTTGAGAATGTCGTAACCAGTATGGACTACGAACGTCTGCTATCCTCCACAGGCCCATACCAGGGTGAAATATTGCGCGCTTCAAATATGAAGCATCCCCATAAAATAGCCTGGCTTCAATGCGTTGGTTCCAGACAGGTTACGGAGGGCGGCAACAGCTATTGTTCAGCCGTATGCTGTACTTATACCCAGAAACAGGTAATTATAACGAAAGATCATGACGCAGAGGCCGAGTGTACCATTTTCCATAATGATATTCGCTCTTATGGCAAGGATTTTGAAAGGTTTTTTGAAAGGACGGAGAAACTGTCCGGCGTTCGGTTTATCAGAAGCTATACAACAATAGTAAAAGAAGACCCTGAAACCAAAAATGTAACTATTCGTTATTCCACACCCGATGAGGGTGTAAAAGAGGAAGAATTCGACATGGTGGTCTTATCCGTGGGCCTGAACCCTCCGGTTGATGCTGATGCCATCGCGGAAAAATTCGGCATTGAACTTACTCCTCACAACTTTTGTAAGCTCAATCCTTTTAATCCCATTGAAACCAGTAGGCCGGGGATCTTTGTCAGCGGAGCCTTCCAGGGTCCCCTGGATATTCCCGAGTCGGTTTTCAGCGCCGGCGGCGCGGGTTCCAAGTGCGGCGAGCTCCTTTCCTTCCGCCGCGGGAATCTTACTCAGGAAAGGGTATATCCGCCGGAAGAAGATCTTTCGCAGCAGGAGCCGCGGGTCGGAGTTTTTGTCTGCCATTGCGGGGCCAATATTGGAAGGGTCGTAAATGTTCCGGACACAGTAGAATATTGCAAAACCTTACCCAATGTTGTCCACGCTCAGGAACAGCTGTTTTCCTGTGCGACCAACTCCGCTAAAGAAATAACGGATATGATCAAGGAAAAGGGCCTCAATCGAGTGGTTGTCGCTGCCTGCTCACCCCGGACCCTCGAACAATTATTCCGGGACACCCTGAGGGAGGCGGGAATTAACCAATATTACTTTGAAATGGCCAACATCAGGGAGCATGACTCCTGGGTCCATTCGAAAGAAAAAGAAGAAGCGACGGAAAAAGCCAAGGATATTATCCGTATGTCGGTAGCCAGGGCCTGCCATCTGGAACCTTTGCAGGAATTTGAACTACCCGTCAACAAAAGGGCGCTGGTGGTGGGCGGAGGTATTGCGGGCATGAATTGTGCTCTCTCCATAGCTAAGCAGGGACATGAAGTGTACCTGGTGGAAAAAGAGCCGGTTCTTGGTGGAATGGCGCGAAAAATTCATACCACCCTGGAAGGCTTGGACGTTCAGGCCTATTTGGCGGATTTTATTGACCAGGTTTACAAGCACCCCTTAATCCATGTCTATACTGATGCAAAAATACAGGAAGCTGTCGGTTACGTGGGGAATTTCACAACCACGGTGAAATCTCCAAGAGGTATTGCCAAGATAGAGCATGGTGCAACCGTCATTGCCATTGGTGCTGATCTATCCACTCCTACCGAATACCTCTACGGGGAAGACGACAGGGTCATGACCCACCTGGAGCTGGAGGAACAGATCGCCAAAGGCAACGAAAAAGTACTGGGTGCGGAAAGTATAGTCATGATTCAGTGCGTGGGCTGCAGGAACGAAGACAGAAACTACTGCAGCAGGGTA
>JAAYFF010000039.1 GCA_012728375.1 Bacillota bacterium
AACTCGGCAGAGCACTAAGGATGATCGGTTTTGAGATGGATATTTTCACAAAGCCAAGAGCTCCTTAAAATGGCACCTATTGCCATATGCTGGTAAACAGAAATTATGATTTTTTATGCCAAAGGGTGCGGAAAATGAGTTATATAATGACGAAAGCCCGCATTTCTGATATTTCCTTTTGCTCAATACAAAAAGTTACCAAAGGAGGAAAAACCTTTGGAAGAACTTTCCTCGTCGGCACTGAAAACAGAACTTTTCCTGATCTGCCGTATAAATCCCACATTTACTATTAATAAAAAACTGGAAACTTCTTTAAAACATACTTTGCAAACTTCCGTGGATTCGCTTGAATTCCGACGTGCCGGCCTGTTTTTGCTCCGAGACGGAAAACCGCCCGCTTGCTGGCAGGCAATAAAGGATTTAGAGCCCGGCTGTAAAAATACCGGTAACATGCCTGAAGCCGACCGTTGGCTGCAATTGTGCAATGAAGTTACTTCCCGGAATAGTAATGATTACAAATACTTAGAACGTTTTCGCCCCGTCATTTCCACTACTCTTCCCATCATTCTTAAAGCAGGCGATCCTGTCGGTACTATGGAAATCGGCATCTTTGATACCGATCTGCCAAATGCGCGGTACATGCTCTCTAAAGCCGTCTCTCTAGGCAGGCATATTGCTGATATAATTCAAGAATCGCTATTTCAGAGACAAAAGGGGCGGAACCTTAGAAAACTGGCTCTTTGGTTAGAAATGGTTAATACAATCAGCTCCACCCTGGATATCCGGCAAGTTCTGCATATCGTTGCTCAACTTACGGCAGATTTGTTTTCCGCGAAAAGCTGTATTTATCTACTTGATGAAAAAGATGGGACGCTCATTCCTGCCGTTGCCGTAGGAAGCTTTGATCCGGTCTTAAAAAAAAATTTAAAGCCTTGCAGGGAACTCTCCCTTTCCCCGCAATTAGGCGCGCTATTAAAACCCAACAACCTGTTCTCGTTACACCTCAAAACAAGCATCGCCTTCTAACAGAAAAAATTATTAATGAATTCGGATATTATTGGATGGTCCTGACTCCCATCCTCAGTAAAAATAAAACCATTGGCATTATGCAGGTAGACCGGCAGACAAACGCATTCGATCGGGAAGATACGGAAATTATTTTTGCCATTTCGCGAGCTACAGGCATCGCTCTGGAAAATGCCAGGCTGATTGAGATGCTGGAACAAAAAGAAGCACTTTTGCACCAGTTGGTCAACAAACTGATTACGGCACAGGAAGACGAGCGCAAACGTCTTGCTGCAGACCTGCACGACGGCATTATTCAGTCCCTCATAGCCATCTGGTATCGATTGCAGCGTATTACACCTGCAGAAGGAGATAACCCCCAAGAGTGGTTTGGTGAAATTTCTAATTTAACCAATGTATTAGGCGAACAAATTCAAGAGATAAGGCGGATCTTGTATGACCTCCGCCCTATTATCCTGGATAATTACGGCTTGATTCCGGCCATAGAATCATACGTCAATGCCCTCCAGGATCAAGAAAAGCTCCCTATTGAATTAGCTATTCACGGAAAAAAATGCAAACTGGATTCAAAAGTTGAAATCACTTTCTTTCGCATTCTCCAGGAAGCTCTAACAAATGTTTTAAAACATGCCCGGGCAACCAAAGTTAAAGTTACGCTGACAGTTTTAGGAAATGAAGCAACGCTTGTAATCGAAGATAATGGAACAGGAATAAAGAACTCTTCGCCGGATGCACGACCCAAATATCCCAGGTTGGGATTGGCCAGCATACAAGAACGCGCCCTTCTACTAGGCGGTGTTTGTCATATTACTTCAAAACCCGGAAAAGGAACACAAATATTTGTTAAGATTCCCATTACGCAGATGCTTTGCAAGGAGGATTCAAAATGTCAATAAAACTCCTAATTGTCGACGACCATCCCATGGTAAGGGAAGGATTATCAACTATGCTGAATACTTGTGAAGAAATAAATGTTATCGGCAGCTGCAGCAATAGTAATGATGCAATTCGAGCAGCCCTTGATCTGGAACCTGATATTATCTTGATGGATATTAAAATGGAGGGAATAAATGGAATTGAAACAACGCGCCTCATTCTTGAGCAAAAGCCCGCCATTAAAGTAATAGTTCTCACAGTTTTTGAAGATACGGAATCCATCCGCCTGGCACTGCAAGCAGGAGCTGTCGGATATGTATTAAAACAGGTTTCCAGAGAAAAGCTGCTGGAAACTATTAAAAAAGTCTATCAGGGGGAAACAGTAATCGATCCTTTAGTTTTACAACGCATTATTCATGACTATGCCCGGTTAAGCAAAAGGGTTGCCGATATGCAGGAAGATCGGCAGGAAGGATCTGCACAAGAGAAAGACATTAATTTAACTCCGAGGGAACAGGAGATACTTCTTCATCTGGTTAAAGGGCTAACAAATAAAGAAATATCTGCGGCAACAAACTTGGCAGTAGATACGGTAAAAACACATCTGCGAAATATTTTTCGTAAACTGGGAGTAAAAAATAGAACCCAGGCTATTTCCCGGGCTATAAAAATCTCTAAAAACTCACAAAGCAATCTTTGTTTTTTTAACAAGTAAAAAACTATTCGGTTTTCGCATCGGTCTCCAGGCTCTCACCCATCTCAAAACGAACAAAGCGGCGAATAACAATATTTTCTCCGATTTTGGCAATCTTTTCCGTAAGCAAGTCTTTAATCGAAATATCAGGATTTTTAACAAAAGACTGTTCCATTAAACAATTTTCCTGGTAAAATTTTTCTATACGTCCCGCTACGATTTTCTCAACTATTTTTTCCGGCTTTCCTTCATTTAAAGCTTGCTTTCTTAAAATTTCCTTCTCTTTTTCCAGGTCCTCTTGCGGAACATCATCTTTGCTTAAGTACGCAGGGTTTGTAGCTGCCACCTGTAAACAAATATCCCTGACAAAAGTTCTAAATTCTTCATTTCTGGCAACAAAATCTGTTTCACAATTTACTTCTACAAGGACCCCTACCTTTCCGCCCAAGTGGATGTACGAATCAACAATGCCCTGCTTGACCGCTCTGTCTGCTCTCTTGGCAGCTTTGGCAAGGCCCCTTTCACGAAGAAGATTAATGGCCTTTTCCTTATCGCCGCCGGCTTCTTGCAGAACTTTTTTGCATTCCATCATACCGGCACCTGTTATCTCACGGAGTTCCTTGACCATTTCAGCAGTTATCATTCTTTAGCACTTCCTTTATATATAAAATAATTTTCCCCGTTTAACTACCTTACACCGTATTTTCTTCACTTTCCGTATCAGAAATACCATCTTCATCAGCAAGGACGCTTTCATTATCATCTTTAATTTCTTCCTGTTCCTCAATATTATTCCCTTCTTGATCGGAAGACTCGTTTTGTTCATCTTCAGCCATTTGCTTTCCCTGCTTACCTTCCAAGACCGCGTCGGCTATCTTGGATGTAATTAAACGAACCGCTCTAATAGCATCGTCATTTCCGGGTATTATATAATCAACTTCATCGGGATCACAATTTGTATCAACGATAGCGACAATAGGAATCTCAAGTTTTCGGGCTTCTGCGATAGCTATTTTTTCTTTGCGCGGATCTACAATAAATACTGCAGAAGGGATGTCTTTCATGTGTCTTATTCCGCCTAAAAACTTCAATAATTTTTCCTTTTCATGATTAAGTTTAATTACTTCCTTCTTGGGAAGTAGTTCAAAACGGTCTTCCTCTTCCATTTTTTCCAGCTCATTTAAACGATCAATTCTCTTGCGAATAGTACTAAAATTAGTCAGCATCCCGCCCAGCCAGCGCTGGTTAACAAACGGCATCTCGCAACGAATCGCCTCTTCCTGAATGGACTCCTGCGCTTGCTTTTTTGTCCCGACAAAAAGTATCGTCTCTCCCTGCAAAGCCAGTTCTTTAACGAAATTATAAGCCACATCCATCAGCCGGACGGTTTTCTGCAGATCAATAATATAGATACCGTTCCGCTCCGTAAAAATAAATGGTCTCATTTTGGGATTCCAACGCCTGGTTTGGTGACCGAAATGAACACCTGATTCCAGTAATTGCTTCATCGATACAACAGCCATTTTTTTACCTCCTTTGGTTTGAGCCTCCGCCAGCTTCATTAGTTATAAAGAACTCCGGGAGCACCTCTTTATAATTCCTCTGGCGTGCGTTTTTAAGCCGGTGATAGTATAACACAGGTTAAAAAAAATAGCAACAGAGCAGGATTTCATACCGGATTCGGCAAAACTTCTTTCAAATTGGAAAGCAGCCGTTTGAGGCTGCTTTTATTCGTTGGTGCCGTATTATTTATGATACGACTTTTTCTTTTTTGCCAGTTGGTCTAACAAATACGGATTTAATACCTTGATATAAGTACCCTTCATCCCTAAAGACCGGGATTCTATTACTCCTGCACTTTCAAATTTCCTCAAGGCATTGACAATTACTGATCTTGTAATTCCTAATTGATCGGCAATTTTACTCGCAACGAGAAGCCCCTCTTCACCGTCGAGTTCTTCAAAAATGTGCTCGACCGCTTCCAGTTCAGAATACGAAAGGGTTCCTATAGCAAGCTGGACTATGGCTTTATTCCGTGCCTCTTCTTCAATTTTCTCTGCCCTTGCCCTTAAAATCTCCATTCCCACTACTGTTGCCCCATTCTCCGCCAGGATAAGATCCTCGGCTTCAAATAATTCGGCAAAACGGGCTAAAAGCAGTGTCCCCAGCCTTTTTCCTCCCCCGATAATTGGAACGACGGTTACCAGCTTATTTGTAAAAAGACAATTTTCAGAATGAAGGAAAACACAGTCATTTGTTTTTTGCGCTAGATTAACCCTTGTTTCATCATCCCTTAACAGAAAATCGTTGTACCTTTCCGGAAATTCACCGTTTTTAAGCACTTGACTGACCATTAATTCGCATTCAAATTCGTCAACAAGTGCATAACCAAGAATTTTTCCGTCCCGGTTGGCAATATAAACATTTGCCTGAATAACATTCTTTAAAACCTCTGATACTTCAAAAAAATCAACTCTTTGCCCCGCAGTTTTTTGTAAAATTTTGTTAATACGGCGTGTCTTCTCTAACAATGGGGAAGTAATCATCTCTTTCACCTCATTCTCAATTTTTCGTAAAATAATATCTTACTCAGGGAAGTTTACCCTAAAATTATAGTATATATCTACTTAAATCTTTATTTTTAACAATTTCTTTTAATTTATTCTTCACATACTCTCGAGTAATAACAATTTTTTGGCCTTTTAATTCTGGTGCATAAAAAGACACTTCTTCAAGAATTTTTTCCAGGACGGTATGCAAACGTCTCGCACCAATGTTCTCCATTTCCTCGTTCAATAAACTGGATATATTTGCGATTTCTTCAATTCCTTCTTCGCTGAACTCTATATTCACCCCCTCAGTGGCCAAGAGAGCAGTATATTGTTTTAATAAAGCATTTTCTGTCTCGGTCAATATTTTTGAAAAATCCTCACTGGACAAATTTTGCAGCTCTACCCTTATGGGAAATCTACCTTGCAACTCGGGAATAAGATCAGACGGTTTTGAAAAGTGAAAAGCACCTGCAGCTATAAAAAGTATATAATCCGTTTTCACAGGTCCATATTTCGTCATCACCGTCGATCCTTCAACTATTGGCAGAATGTCTCTTTGTACTCCTTCTCTGGAAACGTCGGGCCCGCCTTTTGGATTTCCGCCTCCGACAATTTTATCAATTTCATCAATGAAAACAATACCCGATTGTTCCGCTTTTTCAATAGCTTCGCTGACTACTTCATCCATATTAATTAGTTTTTCGCTTTCCTCCTGAATGAGGATTTTACGGGCTTGTTTTAACGGCAGTTTCTTTTTTCTTTTTTTCCGCGGTAAAATATTACCAAAAAAATCCTGAATATTTACCCCGATCTCATCCGCCCCTAAACCTGAAAAAAGATCCATCATGGGAGCGTTGAATGGAAGGCGGTCTTCAATTTCTACTTCAACGATCATGTTTTCTAATTCGCCTTTTTGCAATCTTTCTCTCATTAAACGCCTTTCTTCTTCCCGGGAACCCCTAAATAAATCATTCTGCCCTTCTTCTGCGGGGGGCTTTTCCGGACGAACCCCGGAGGCAGCTTGAAAGAGCATGTCAAAGGGATTGGCTGTAGATTTACTCGTTTTGCCGGAAGGGACCAACAAATCCAACAGCCTTTCCTCTGCAATCTCGGAGGCTTTTTTCTCTATTGCTTTTGTTTTTTCTTCTTTGACAATTCGTACTGAAGATTCGACTAAGTCTCTAATAATTGAATCCACATCGCGGCCCACATACCCAACTTCAGTAAATTTGGTAGCCTCCACCTTAACAAAGGGAGAATTAACCATCTTGGCCAGTCTTCGGGCAATTTCGGTTTTTCCAACGCCAGTGGGACCAATCATAATAATGTTTTTGGGAGTTATTTCATCTTTAATTTTTCCCTGTAAAATTCTTCGGCGGTAACGATTTCTTAAAGCAACGGCAACACTTTTTTTGGCATCTTGCTGGCCAATAATATATTTGTCAAGCTCCTCAACAATCTTGCGGGGAGTTAATTCTTCTTCCGAATACAACATCTAAGCTAAAATACCTCCTACAGTAACTTTCAAAAATCAGGCTTTAACTAATTTAAATTTCCTCAACAGTAATATTTTCATTCGTGTAAACACAAATTTCGGAAGCAATTAAAAGGGAACGCATAACAATTTCCGACGGGGTAAGCTCTGTATTCCTTACCAGAGCCCTCGCCGCAGCAAGGGCAAAAGCTCCCCCGGAGCCTATTGCCGCAATCCCGTCATCGGGTTCAATTACCTCGCCGGTACCGGATAAAACTAATAAGGCATCAGCCGAGGCTACAACTAATAACGCCTCCAATCTTCTTAAATAACGATCGGTTCTCCATTCCTTCGCAAGTTCAACAGCAGCCCGGCGCAAATTTCCACCAGTATTTTCCAAATGCCTTTCAAACTTATCAAAAAGAGTAAAGGCATCGGCAACCGACCCGGCAAAACCTGCCAAAACCCGATCATTATATAGCTTCCTTACCTTTCTGGCCTGGTGTTTCATAATAATACTTTCTGAAAACGTAACCTGGCCGTCACCTGCAATAGCAACTTTATTATCTTTTTTTACAGCGAGAATGGTTGTGGCTTTAAACAATAGCAAAACCTCGCAATATTTACAATTTATAGAAGTTTTTGATAATTTACCAACCTCATGCTCGGGGATGGGTTTTTAAATAGGTCCTTTTTAATTCATCCTTAGTAATATGCGTATATATTTGGGTAGTAGAAATTGAGGCATGACCTAAGAGATCTTGTACTATTCTGAGATCAGCCCCGGCATTAAGCATATGGCTGGCAAAAGAATGGCGCAAAGCATGAGGGCTTACCTGAGATCCTAAGCCGATTCTTGCACTATATTTCGACAATATACGCCGTACACTTCTATCCGATAATCTCTGTCCAAGCTTGTTTAAAAAAAGTGCGTCTTCCTGCCTTTCCGGCTCACATTTCTTTTCCAGCTCGGGACGACCATTCCTCAGATAAACGGCCACCGCCTGCCTCGCATATTTCCCAATCGGAACAATTCTTTCTTTCGTTCCTTTGCCCAAAATCCTGAGGAAACCGTCTTCCATATCAACATCGGCAAGATTTAAGCCCGTCAGTTCGCTTACCCTTACTCCTGAACCGTATAAAATTTCTAAAATAGCCCTGTCCCGTAAGCCCAGAACAGAACCCTTTTCAGGTGCTTCTAAAAGTTCCAGAACCTCATCGGGATAAAGAAATACGGGCAAACGTTTATCTTTTTTTGGCGTAGATACTATTTCCCATGAATTACCGCTAAGAACGCCTTCCTTTTTTAAATAGCGTAAAAAAGCTCTCACAGCGGATATTTTCCTGGCAATCGTACTACGTGAATAATGCTGTTCTTTTAATAGAGCAAGAAAATGTCTCAAAATAGGGTAATTTAAGCTTTGGACCGAATACCCCTGTGAATCAAGAAAACGAAAAAACTGCGCTATATCCCTTTCATAACCCTTAATAGTCAATGCAGCAGCATTTTTTTGGATTTTCATAAATAACTTAAATTTTTCGAGATAACTAACCATAGCCCTAACCTTGTTTTACATATTAGCACAGGGAAACTTATTATGCAAGCAATAAATGGTATTTTTTTTGAAAACTCAACAAGTTCTCTAAACTTCTTTTTGCAAATAATTCTTTTCGAACCTTTTTGGGAAATACAGGCGAAAGATGGGAAAAAAGACCGAAATTTATATTCATAGGCTGAAAAGTACGGAAATCTGCAGTTGTTATATAATTTGTCAAAGCCCCCAGAGCTGTTACAGCAGGAAAAATCAGCGGATCTTCACCCTTTAAAAACCGGTAGGCATTAATCCCTGCCACCAAGCCCGTCGCAGCCGACTCTACATAACCTTCTACACCGGTGATCTGCCCTGCCCAAAAAATATCCGGATGCTCTCTCATTTGCAGAGTTGGCTTCAGCAAAAGAGGAGAGTTTATAAAAGTATTCCGATGCATAACCCCAAAACGAACGAACTGGGCCTTTTCAAGCCCCGGAATTAAACGGAAAATGCGTTTCTGTTCGGGCCATTTCAGGCGGGTTTGAAATCCAACCATATTGTAAAGAGTGCCCTCCCTGTTGTCCTTTCGAAGCTGGACAACGGCATACGGCTGTTTGCCGCTGCGCGGATCAGTTATTCCTACCGGTTTTAACGGCCCGTATCGAAGCGTATCCTCTCCCCTTTTTGCCAGCACTTCAATAGGCATACAGCCTTCAAACAAAATTTCCTCCTCAAATTCCTTCCTTGGGGCGACTTCCCCTTCACAAAGTTCCCTGCGGAACAATTCATATTCTTCCTTGCTCATAGGGCAGTTCAAATAATCATCTCCGCCCTTTCCGTATCTGGAAGCAAAAAAAACTTTGTCCGGATTAATGGATTCGTAAGTGACGATGGGAGCCGCAGCATCGTAAAAGTAAAGATTGCCGAGGCCGGTAAACGATTCCAGACAGCGGACCAAGGCTTGTGAAGTAAGGGGTCCCGTGGCAATAATAACGGGCCGCGTCTTTGGCAAAGCATCTACCTCTTCGCAGCGGATCTCGATCAGGGAGTTTTCCTGGAGATACCTCGTTACCCTGCGGGCAAAATCATCCCTGTCGACGGCAAGGGCGCCTCCTGCAGGAATCCGGGCTTCAAGGGCGCATTTAATAATTAAAGAGTTAAGTTGCCGCATTTCTTCTTTCAGCAAACCGACAGCGTTCTGTAGCGAAATAGCCCGCAGTGAGTTGCTGCAAACGAGTTCGGCAAAATACCCGCTCTGATGAGCAGGAGTCATTTTCTGCGGTCTCATTTCATAAAGAATTACTTTGACCCCTCTGCAGGCAATTTGCCAAGCTGCCTCAGATCCGGCAAGTCCGGCGCCGATAACCGTTACTTTTTCCATTGTTTTTCTTCCACCTCTTGTACCTCTTGAAAACCGCATTCTTTATTGCTGCAGCGAATAATATTGTTTCCGTTGCGCCGTTTTTTTTCTACCATAAAGCTGCCGCACCGGGGACATTTTTTATCGACCGGCTTATCCCAGGAAACAAATTTACAACTGGGATAGTTATTACATCCATAAAAAAGTTTCTTGTTTTTTGTCCTTCGTTCCACTATTTGCCCCTGACACAGAGGACATTCAACCCCTGTATTTGCTTTTGGCCGCATCGTAAAACGGCACTCCGGAAAACCGGGGCAAGCTAAAAAAGTCCCATAGCGGCCATATTTTTTTACCAAGTTTTTACCGCAAAGGGGGCATATTTCTTCCGTCTTTTCGTCCTCAAGCCCGATTTTTTCCATTTTTTCAGAGGCAACTCGTAAACGGGCCAGAAAAGGTTTATAAAAATCCTCGAGAACCCGCAAACCTGGATATTGTCCGGATTCAACCTTATCCAGTTTATTTTCCAGTTGTGCGGTGAAATCAACGTCAATAATCTCCGGAAAAAATTCTTTCATTATATCAACAATAATAAAGCCCAGCTCAGTCGGCTTAAAAACTTTTTCCTCCTTTAAGACATAACCTCTGCTCTGGATGGTTTCAATAATGGGAGAATAGGTACTGGGCCTGCCGATTCCCTTGTTTTCCAGCATTTTAACCAAAGACGCCTCTGTATACCTAGCGGGAGGCTGTGTATAATGCTGTTCCGGCTGTAAGGCATGCAGCTCCAGTAGCTGTCCCTCTTGAAGATGAGGGATACGTTTCTCCTTTTCTTTATCTTCCTTTTCATTGTAGATAACGGTAAAGCCGGGAAACTTTAACGTTGAACCGCTTGCTTTGAAAAGATAGCTTCCAGCGCTGATATCTGCTTTTACTTGTTCCAGCAACGCTGCCGCCATTTGGCTGGAGACAAACCGTTCCCAGATAAGTTTATACAATTTATACTGGTCCCTGGTCAGAAAATTCTTCATTTTTTCCGGTTCTCTGAAAACCGAGGTCGGCCGGATAGCCTCATGGGCCTCCTGTGCGCCCTTGGTAGCGACAAAACTCCTGGTTTTTTCAGGTAAAAAATCAACGCCGAATTTTTCGGCAATATATTTTTCCGCCTCTTCCCGGGCAACAGTAGAAATTTTTGTAGCATCAGTTCTCATATAGGTTATTAAACCAACAGCCTCTTTTTTGGGGCCTATTTCAACTCCTTCATAAAGCTGCTGTGCCAAAAACATGGTTCTTTTTGTGGTAAACCCAAGCCTTGTGGAAGCATCCTGTTGCAGGGAGCTTGTTGTAAACGGGGGCAGGGAATTGCGCTTTCTTTCCTTTACCGTTATTTTTTTAACAAGGTAGGAACATCCTTCCAGCTGCTTCAAAATATCTTTTACTTGAGACTCCTCAGCAAGCTTTATTTTTTTATCTTTGCCAAAAAATTTTGCTTCAAATAGTTCACCGCTTAATGGTTCTTTAAAGACGCCTGTAATAGTCCAATATTCTTCCGGGATAAAGTCCTGAATTTCCTTTTCCCTGTCGCAGATTAAGCGGACTGTCACGGATTGCACTCTTCCGGCACTGAGCCCTTTGCGCACCTTATCCCAGAGCAGGGGACTAATCATATACCCAACCAAACGATCAAGAATCCGCCGTGCCTGTTGGGCTTCAATTTTATTAAAGTCCAGCGGTTGTGGATTTAAAAATGCATTTTCAATGGTCGGTTTAGTAATTTCGTGAAATTTGACCCTGCACGGAATATCCGCAGAAAGACCCAGGCAATTACTTAAGTGCCAGCTTATGGCCTCCCCTTCCCTGTCAGGGTCTGTAGCCAGAAAGATATTCTCTGCTTTTTTGCCGGCATCCTTTAGCTCTTTGAGAATTTTCCCTTTTCCTCTGATTGTAATGTATTTGGCTTTAAACCCATTCTCCGGATCAATCCCCAGATGGCTTTTGGGCAGATCCACCAGATGCCCCATAGAAGCCTTTACCTGATATTTTTTTCCCAGAAATTTGCTGATCGTCCTGGCTTTAGTCGGGGACTCCACAATAACCAGATCCATTGAACACCTCCGCTATATTCTCATATAATATTTTCCTGGAAGCTGCCTTATTTTACCGCTTAGCTCCAACTCCAGCAGCAGAACGGATACCTCGGCAGGGTTTCTTTTGCTCTGGATGATGATCTCTTCCATCAAAACGGGCTCATATGGAATAAACTCGAGCAACTCGTTTTCTTTTATATCCGCTATCTGCCGGTAAGGCTCTGTTTCCCCGCGCTTTTCTTCATTATTTTTAAGGGGAATGATAATTTCTTCCAGGATGTCTTCGACCGTTTCCACAAGCTTTGCGCCTTCTTTTAAAAGTTTATGACATCCTCTGCTGAAAGGGCTTCCTATTCCACCGGGAACTGCAAAAACTTCTCGCCCCTGTTCTAGGGCAAAACCCGCTGTAATAAGAGAACCGCTTTTACCGGTCGCTTCCACAACCAGTGTTCCAAGTGCAAGTCCACTAATGATCCGGTTTCTTTGAGGAAAATGTTGTGGCAGTGGCTCGGTGCCGGGTGGAAATTCGCTGATAACTACGCCATTATCTGCAATTCTTTTTTTTAAATCACGATTTTCTGCCGGATAACAAATATCCACACCGCAACCTAAAACAGCCGCTGTTTTTCCTCCCTTTTCCAAAGCCCCCCTGTGAGCCCATGTATCAATACCCCTTGCCATACCGCTGACTATCGTTAAACCATAGTCTGCTAATTTTGCAGCAAATTTATAAGCGATTTCTTTGCCATAGACTGTATGCCGCCTGCTGCCCACGATAGCCAGGCAGGAATTTTGTAAAACGCCGATATCACCTTGGAAATAAAGTACAGGCGGAGGATCGTAAATTTCTTTAAGCAAAAGCGGATAACCCGGTTCATCCCATGTCACTATGGAGATATTTTTCTCCGCAACCTCCTCCCAAGCCCGGTCCGGGTCAATTTTGGAACGCTCCTTTAAAAATTTTTCCGTTAAGGAAGGCCCAAAGTTATCAAGACAGAGAAGATCTTCTTTTGAAGCCCTCCAAGCTTCAAAAGGCGTTTTAAAATAATCAAGAAGACTTTTTATTCTTCTTGGCCCAAGAGAGGGAATCAATTTTAGGGCGTGATAATATTTTTTATTCTTCTCTTCCTGAGGCACCGGTAGCTCCTTTCCAATAAAGAAAATATTGAAGCGGCTTAAAATTAGAAAGCCGCAACGCAAGCTTAAAGTGTAATGTCTTCATCGTAGTTCACATTGTCATACTCAAGAATCCGGTTTTCCCACGTCCTGATCAATAATTTATTAGCTCCCATGGAAACCAGATATTCAGCCAGCATCGGTGTTTTCCCATACCCGCGCGGCGCATTGACAATATATGTGGGAATTGCTAAACCGGAGGTATAACCTCTCAGCTTTTCCATTATCTCTATACCTTCTTCCACGCGGGTGCGAAAGTGACTGGTCCCTTTAACACCCTTGGCATGAAAAATATAATAAGGCCTAACCATTATCTTGAGAAGTTCCTGGTTTAACTTGCGCATCAGAAAGGGATGATTGTTTATCCCTCTTAATAAAACTGCCTGGTTACCAAGGTTAATGCCGCATCTTGCCAGGGCAAAACAGGCGTCCCGGGCGTCGGGGGTAATTTCGATGGGATGATTAAAATGAGTATTAATATAAAGGGGCAAGTGACGGTTTAAAACCTCACAAAGCTCCGGTGTAATGCGGTACGGCAGAGTAACCGGAACTCTTGTCCCCAGCCTTTTCATCTCCACATGGGGAATCTGCTCAAGCTCGGTTAAAATCCAATCAAGAGTCTTGTCCGAAAGCATCAGGCTATCTCCCCCGGTAAGAAGCACATCCCTGATTTCTTCGTTGTCTGCAATATACTGCAGTGCTGCTTTAAGGCTATCCCGGGAGGTATGGCGATCCACCTCGCCGATGTTTCTTCTTCTCTGGCAATGACGGCAGTAGCTGGCGCACTGGTTGGTTACATTAATGATCAGGCGGTCCGGATAACGCCTTGTAACAGCGGGGGCAGGAGAAGTAAACTCTTCAAACATGGGGTCCAGAACACCATGTTCATCCTCATATTCCTGTATAGAAGGTATCGATTGAAGGAAAACAGGGTGTTTCTCCATCTCCTCGGGATCAATCAGGCTAAGATAATAGGGAACCAATCCCCAGCGAAATTTACTCCCCACCAGAGAAATTTCTTCAAGTTTGCTGGAAGAAAGTTCAAGAAGCCGGCTTACAGTATCAATATCCTGAATCCGGTTCTTGATCTGCCATCTCCAGTCTCTCCATTTGTTTTCCGAGACACCGTAAATGCTGCGGATCTTCTCCTGCCTCTTCTTAATTTTTTCCCATTCCGTGAAGCCTGTTCGGACTGTTTTACTGAATGCCAGATAGTCCTTAATGCTTTCCTTTAATTCATCGGCCCGTTTTAAGGCGTACTCTTTAGGTATTTTTTTATCACCGGGCATTGTATCACTTCCAAATTCAAGACCTAACTTGTAACACTTTTCTTAATAGCTAAACTATTATAACATATTTTAAAAAAAGATTAAACCAGTATTTTGCTCAATACTGGTTTAATCTAGCTGTTAATTTTTGGCATAAGTTATTCTCCACTGGCAATCCCCGTTACTCTATTCTTTTCATCAACAAAAACAATTTTGGGGCTAAAGCCGGACAGCTCTTCCGGAGAGTAATGAGCATAGCTAATAATAATCACCGTATCTCCTGGTTGGACCAGGCGGGCAGCTGCGCCGTTAAGGCAGATATCACCTTTTCCCCGTTCACCGGAAATAACATAAGTTTCCAGGCGGGCACCGTTATTGTTGTTGACAACCTGGACTCTCTCAAAGGGAAGGATATCCGCCTTTTCCATGAGGTCTTCGTCTATGGTTATGCTCCCCATATAGTTTAAATTTGCATCAGTCACGGTTGCTCTGTGAATTTTTGACTTACACATAAACCGCCACAAAGTCTTACACCTCCACAAAAATATTATCTATTAGACGGGTCGTCCCAAATTTAACCGCAACTGCCACAAGACATTGTCCATTAATCAAATCAAGCGGCTTCAGTTCTTTTGTATCTACGATCTCCAGGTAGTCGATAACAGCACCTTTTGCCGTACAAATTACCTCCCCCATTTTTTTTCGAATAACATGCGTGTCTTTTTCACCGCTCTCCACAAGTTCCTTGGCCAGCAAAAGGCTCTTGTAGAGCACAGTAGCTTCCTTCCGTTCCTCTGAAGTTAAATATTGATTGCGGGAACTCATGGCCAGTCCATCCGGCTCCCTTACCGTAGGAAGCACAATTAAATCCAGATCCATATTCAAATCGGTTACCATTTTTTTCAAAACTAAAGCCTGCTGGGCATCTTTCTGACCAAAATAAGCCTTGCTCGGGGAAACCAGATTGAAAAGCTTGGCAACTACGGTAGTAACCCCGCGAAAATGCCCCGGCCTTGATGCACCGCAAAGGCCTTCGGTTAAGCGCTCCACATCAATAAATGTAGCATATCCTTGCGGATACATATCTTTAGAAGAGGGTACAAAAAGCAAATCACAACCTGCCGAGCGGGCAAGCTCCCTATCCCTTTCCAGATCACGGGGATATCGTTCAAAATCTTCCCCAACACCAAATTGCAGGGGATTGACAAAAATGCTTACTACCACAAAATCATTTTCCAAACTGGCCCTTCTAATTAAAGACAGGTGCCCCTCATGGAGAAAACCCATCGTCGGAACAAAACCGACGGTCATTCCTTTTTTCTTTACCCCTTTAATTATCTCTCTAATAGTATCAGGTTTTGTTATAACTTGCAAACCATGTCACCTCTTTAAAAGGTTATTCTGCCAGTATTCCGGCCAAAATTTCTTCAGACATGGTATAACTATGTTTTTCTTCGGGGAAAGAACCGCCTTTTACCTCTGAAATGTAGTCAGAGACACCTTTGAACATCAGGTCCCGAGCTGAAGCATACTGCTTGACGAATTTTGCTTTTTTACCTGTATAAAGGCCCATCATATCATGAAAAACCAAAACCTGGCCATCGCAGTATTTCCCGGCACCGATACCAATGACGGGGATCGATAATTTTCCGGTAATGATTTTTGCCAGTTGCCACGGGACGCATTCCAGGACTACCATAAACGCTCCGGCTTTTTCCAGGAGCAAAGCATCTTCAATTATTTTCCTGGCCGCTTCCGGATCTTTCCCCTGGACTTTATACCCTCCCAGTTTCCCTACTAACTGAGGTGTCAGTCCAAGGTGACCGACAACCGGAATACCTGTTTCTGTCATTCTTTTAACCGCGGCGGCAATCTCCGATCCGCCTTCAACCTTTACGCCCTGCGCTCCGGTTTCCTTAATTATCCTACCCGCATTTTTCAGCGCCTCTTCAACGCTAACCTGGTAAGTTAAAAAAGGCATGTCAATAATAACAAAAGCCCTTTCGCTTCCCCTGACAACCGCTTTGCCATGGTGAATCATTTCGTCAAGGGTAACTGAAAGGGTATCCTTATAGCCCAGTACTACGTTTCCGAGAGAATCGCCCACAAGAATCGTCTCCACTCCGGCTTCATCAAGCAATTGTGCAGTAGGGTAGTCGTAGGCAGTAATCATCGTAATCTTTTCTTTTTTTTGCTTCATTTCTTTCAAAGTCAGGGTAGTAAACCTTTTATCGCCCACTTTGAAAACCTCCTTGCAACAAAGTTTTAAACTCCTTTTCCTCGGCTTCGTTTAATGCTCCCTTCCTTACCGCCAGGCCGGCGGTGTAAAGCCCCAGTTGCTTATAAACGGGGACCAGCTCTGGGAGCAGAGCCTCCATTTTGGCAAGGTGAGATCGAATTGTAGGAAAATCCCCCCGGGCGATAGGGCCGGTTAAAGCCTTTTTAGGACCTATCTCCTTAATATTATGCAGAGTACTGTAAATTAAGGGGGAAAGCGCTTCAAATGCTTTTTCAGCAGGAATACCCATTAAAACAAAACATTGTAAAGCCATATCCATCAAAGAAACCAGGTAATTACAGGCCATACATGCTGCGGCGTGGTACAGCTCTTTCATTTCAGTTGGAATAAAAATCATTTTTCCTTCCAATGCGTCAACCAGGTCCCTTGCCGCTGCAAAACTTTCCTCGTCCCCCTCCACTGCAAAAAAAGTACCCGGAAGGCTGCGCAGGCCTTCCTCCAGGGCGGGAAACGTTTGCAGGGGGTGAAAAGAAAGGGCGTAAGCGCCCTCCTGGCGTGCGGGGGAGAGAATATTTGAACTATGCGCTCCGCTGGTATGCAAAACAACCTGTCCTTTTCGAAAACCTCCCCTGGCAGCAATCAGCACACAAACATCTTCAATGACGCGATCAGGTGTTGTTAAAAAAACAATCTCCGCTTCCCTGGCCGCCAATTCAGGCTGTCGATAGAAAGGGCATCCCAGTAGATCAGCCGCCTTTTTCCCACTATCATCCGTTCGACAAACCGCGCCTGTTATCTGGTATCCCTTTTTCTTTAAAGCATAACCAATTACTTTCCCGACATTTCCGGCCCCAATAACGGCAAGCTTTTTCATCACACCAATCCTTATGCCTGGAAATAAATATGCCCTCCTGCTGCGGCAAGAAGGCACATCTCATTCCCTCTGTACCTTCCGTCCCAGTCCTCTTCGGCTCCAGGCAGAATCAATATAGAAAGAAAAACCTCTTCTTGTATCTATCACCGGGTGCAGGACTGAAGTTCCCACCCCACGATATTTTACCATGCCTTTTAGGCCTTTGCAATAAGTTTAATGTTTTTTTTGAGGCCTTTTACCATTTATCTTTTAAAAGCTCAACCAAGAGAGAGAATCCGCCCTCAATATCATTAAGATCCACCATCTCTCCGGGAGTATGGATATACCGGCAAGGAATAGAAAGGGCGCCGCTGGGCACTCCTTCCCTGGAAAGGTGGATGCTGCCGGCATCAGTCCCGCCCCGTTCCAGAACTTCGAGCTGAAAAGGAACATTTATCCTTTCTGCTGCCCGGATCATTCGCTGCACGACAGTTGGGTGGCAGATCACCGAAGAATCTTTAATTTTTATCGCGGGTCCCTTTCCAAGAGCCAGATCCATTTTAAACTCCGGCTCAGGGGTATCACCCGTTCTGGTCACATCAACTGCCAGGGCATAATCGGGATTAAGCCGGTAGGAAACGGTTCTGGCTCCCCGCAAGCCCACTTCTTCCTGCGCGGTAAAAACAAAATATACTTCATTGGGTAAAGAAGCAGGGAGATTCTTTAAAACTTGAAGCAGCAGGGCGCAACCGGCGCGATTATCCAAAGACTTGGCGGTTACCCGTGGCCCCATGTGGTGAAAAGAGGGATAAAAGGTCGCGGTTTCTCCGATTTTTACCCTTTCCAAAGCTTCATCTTTGCTTTTTGCCCCAATATCAATATAAAACCTGTTAATGCCCGCAGTTTCTTTTTCCTTCAACTTTTCCCGGCCAATGATCCCTGCTGTTCCATTGTCGAAGATAACCTTTGTACCGGAAAGGATCTCGTTATTTACCCCGCCCACCGGGCTGAAGCGTAAAAAACCGTTCTCCTCGATAAAGGTAACCATCAGTCCAATCTCGTCCATATGCGCGGCAAGTAAAATCTTTTTCCCATCCGGGTTTCTTTTGACAACGATCAAATTGCCAAGAGCGTCCACAAACAGCTCATCGCCGTAAGCTTCCGCTTCTTTCCTGATAAAGGAACGAATTTTTTCCTCGCTACCCGACGGGCCGGATAGACCTGTCAGATCCTCCACTAATTTTAATAGCTCCGTCATTTTATTAAACCAACCCCTTTCCAGCAACCGATCTGATAAACCCTCCGGTTATTTCAACCAAGTTTCTTAAATCATCGAGGTTTATTAATGAGGCGGAGGAATGAAGATAGCGGCAGGGAGTAGAGATTACCCCCGTCATTGTTCCGCCCCGGGCTTGAGAGATAGCTCCCGCATCGGTAAAATTGCCCAAAAAACGGCGAAATTGATAAGGTCTTTTTTCCTCTTCAGCTACCTCTATTAATCGCTCCAGCAAACGGGGATGGGTAATTACCGAGTCGTCCTTGAGCGTAAAAGCCGGCCCCTTTCCCAGGACAGTAGCAGTGTCATGCTCTTTAACTTCCGCCACATCGGCTGCGGCAGTAGTCTCAATTACAAGGGCAATCTTGGGGTTAACGCGGTAGGCAGCTACTTTTGCACCGCGCATGCCGATTTCCTCCTGTACTGTAAAAACAGCAGTAAATCCGCAATCATGCTTTCTGCTCAGCAATTCCAGAAGTGCAGCGCAGCCGGCACGATTATCCAGTGCTTTTCCTTTAAAAACGTTTCCCCAAATCTCCGCCTTTGTATCAAAGGAAACAAAATCGCCCGGCTTAACTACTTTCTCGGCCTCTTCCTTATTTTTTGCACCGATATCAATGTACAGTTCATCGACAGTCAAAGCCTTTTCCCGCTCTCCCTTTTTTTGTAAATGGATTGCTTTCGACCCGATAACTCCGGGGATGCCTTCCTTTCCTATCCTTACCGGTTTGCTGATCAGGCTTCTTTCATCGATGCCCCCGACCTTGTAAAAGCGCAGGTGGCCGCTTTTTTCCACAGATGATACCATCAAACCCACTTCATCCATATGGGCAGTAATCATCAGCCCCGGATCTTCATTTTTCCTCTGCCCTTCTTTGAGGGCAAAAAGGTTACCCATTGAATCGGTAAAATGTTTTATCCCCATCTCCAAAAGTTTTTCCCGGACAAAGTTTCTTACCTTTGTTTCGTCTCCGGAAACACCGTGTCTTTCAGACAGCTCTTTTAAAAACATGACAAACCCTCCACAAAAGAACGGCTTAAATCAGCAATAAAGTAAGCCAGCAATCTGCCGGCGCTCCTGATATCTTCCAGATCAAGGAGCTCAACCGATGTATGCATATAACGCAAAGGGATAGAAAGGAGTCCTGCAGGAACACCTTCCAGGCTTACTTGAATAGCCCGGGCATCAGTTCCTGTCGGTCCGGGTGAGAAGTCCTTCTGAACAGGCAACTGATATTCACGGGCTGTTTCATGCAATTTTTCAGCAATCCGGGGATGAATATTCGGCCCGTAAGTTATAACCGGACCTTTTCCCAGGGGCGATACTTCATGTTCTGCAGCTCCGGGAAAAGAACCGTGGCAGACATCAATGGCGATGCCGAGGTCAGGGGCAATCCCGAAAGTTGAAACGACCGCCCCCCTTGTTCCGACCTCTTCCTGAACCGAGGCCACCATGAAAACTTCGGCCCTGTGGCGAAGCCGGGCAAGCTCTGTGGCGCACTGCCATAAAACAGCCACGCCGGCCCTGTCATCCAGGGCTTTTCCCGCCCTGCACTCTCCCTGCAGGGAAAGAAAATTTCTTCTTATTGCAGCAACAGTTCCAACGGGAACTTTTTCGCGCAACTCCTCCTTTGGAAGGCCTGTATCAATAAACAGATCCTCCATCTTAACCGCTTTGCCTTTTTCTTTTTCTTTCTGCAGATGCGCGGGCTTGAAGCCAATTAATCCGTATACCGGCTCCCGCCCGTAAAGGGTAACCTCCTGGCCGGGTAAAGTGCGCGGATCGAAGCCTCCAAGGGAAGTAAATTTTAAAAAGCCCTTCTCATCCATCATGGTAACCATTAAACCAATTTCGTCCATATGGGCACAGAGCATCACCCTTGGGGGATCCTCTCCCCTTCCTCTTTTATAAAAAAAACAATTACCCAGGTTGTCTTTTTTAACTTCATCGACAAGGGGCGAAAAAGCCCCGGCCAGAAAACTGCCAAGCGCGTCCTCATATCCTGAAACCCCGTCTTTTTGGCTTATTTCCTGCAAAAAGGAATGCAAATTCATCCTGCGACCCTCCCATAGAATCCCTAAAAATGTCGGCAGATAATAAAGCTGTTTCGGTTAGTATCCGACTTCTTCTAAAGTTTATCCAAACGGTTTTTGTTTTTCCAGAGCATTCCGCAGCCCGGAAGTAAGCCGGTAAACTTTTTCCGCCTGAGCTTCGCTTAAAGTTGCGGTTCCGCAGCTCGGCGTAATCATATACTGCTTTCTAAGCAACTCCGCTGCAACTCCCCTTTTAGAAAGGCGTTCGATTCCATGAAAAAATTTCTCTTGCAAAGTAGCGATTTCTTCACTTTCAACAGCAGTTCCCGAGGTTGGGACCAGACCCCAGGCCAGAACACCGCCTCTTTTTAAAAAAGAATCAGCTTCTTCAGCATAAACCAAGAGGGAGTCAAAATATGCATATGCATCAAAATTGACAATATCAAAAGGAAGGTTAAAAAGAACAGACCAGTCAACCCCTGAACAACAATGGACTCCTGCAATACCTCCTTCCTCCCGGATGGCAAGAATAATTTCCTCCAGGCTGGCGGAAATATCCTCGGCCGAAAGGGATGCATATGCTGATTGCCCAAATGAAAGCAGAGCCGGCTCATCAAGAAAGATAACCACCGGAAGTGAAAACTTTTTTAAGGCTCTGATCTGAAACCTGGCCTGCAAGGCTAAACTTTTAACAAGAATATCGCGCAAATTATTGTGATAAAAAGAAGCCTTTCCATCCCCTGAAGTTACCTGTAAACCAAGAGAAAGGGGTCCGCTGACCTGCCCCTTAATAAAAAGAGGTTTTACTATTTGAGAAGACCAATCTTCCTCTAAAAATGAATAAAAACCTCTGGCCCCGTTGCGGGGAAAAGCGAATAACTCAATAACCCGCTCTTCGTTCTCTGCACCCTCCTGGGCTTCAAGATAGAGCTCATAAAAGGCTTGCTCCCTTTCCGGCCAGTCCTCTTCCATATCATAAAAAAAAAGGGCTTCCCCCTTTTTTAACCCCATAATTTTTAATTTAATCAGCGGGGCTAAATACTGCCTGGCAAAACCTTCTTCACCACCAAGCCTCGGCAGCTGCGGCCAGTGGGGACCGCATAAAAGATTTTCTTTGATTAACTGGAGGGCTGCAGAAATCTCCTGATGAGGCATACTGCCGATTCCTGTTGCAGAGCCGTAAAGAAATTCCTTCTCCGGGGACATAGCAATCGACCTCCCGTCCAATCGTAAAACTTTGCTCTATTTTGCTTCAATGCGCTCTTCCTGCCAGGCCAGCTCCTGTAAGGCCTTTCTAACTTCCTCCACAGAGGAGCTGCGATCGCAGAGCAGCCCGTATTCAATACTGTCGACCAAAGCTATCCAGCTGGCTTCAATAATATTTTCAGAAACACCCACTGTCCCCCATTTCTTCTTTTCGTTCTGCGAGGTAATTAGAACCCTTACCCTTGCAGCTGTACCGTCTTTTCCATCCATAACCCGAACTTTATAATCGATTAATTTCATTTTCTTAATTTCAGGATAAAATTCTTCCAGCGCTTTGCGCAAAGCATTATCCATAGCGTTAACCGGGCCGTTTCCCTCCGCAGCCGTGTGGACAATGCGGTTTCCTACCCTGACTTTAATGGTGGCTTCAACGTAAAGCTCTTCTCCCTGCCTCTGCTTATCAACAATAATACGAATCCCCTCAAGTTTAAAAAGGGGTTTATACGTGTTTAACGTCTTCCAGATCAGCAATTCAAAAGACCCGTCAGCGCCTTCAAACTGGTATCCTTCATGCTCCATCTTTTTAAGATTGTTTAAAACTTCTCTCGCTTCGGGCAAATTGTTCTTAAGGAGCTCTATTTTATTTTCCCTGGCTTTAAAAAGGATATTGCTTTTTCCGGCCAATTCCGAGACGAGCACTCTTCTTCTGTTTCCCACTTCTTCAGGATTGGCATGCTCGTATGTTTGCGTATGCTTTGTTACCGCATCAACGTGAATACCGCCTTTATGGGTAAAAGCATTTCTTCCGACGTAAGGCTGGTTATCCTGAGGGATCATATTAGCCAGCTCCGCGACAATCTTGGACATTTTGGTAAGCTTCTTCAACTGCCAGGGCTTTAATTTCTGGAAATTAAGCTTGAAGTGAATATTGGGTATAATAACGCAGAGGTCCGCGTTGCCGCATCGTTCCCCATAGCCGTTAATTGTTCCCTGAACGTGAACAGCACCGCTTTGCAGGGCAATTATCGAATTGGCAATTCCCATTCCGCTATCATTATGGGCATGGATTCCCAGGGGAATATCCAGCTCTTTTTTTACTTCCTGTATAATCTTCTGGACATCAAGGGGCATTGTTCCGCCATTAGTGTCGCATAAAACCACGGTATCAGCTCCGTTTTCCGCTGCCACCCTGATGGTATCCAGTGTATAGCGCGGATTGCTTCGATATCCGTCAAAAAAATGTTCTGCATCAAAAATAACTCTGCGGCCCTTCTTTTTCAAGTAAAAAACTGTATCACCAATCATGGCCAAATTTTCTTCCATTGTGGTGCCCAGAGCATGAGAAACATGAAAATCCCAGCTCTTGCCGACCACGGTAACCACCGGCGTCCTGGCTTCCAACAAGGCTCTGACATTGTCATCGGAGGAAACATCGGAATGCGGACGCCTGGTACTGCCGAAAGCAGCTATTTTAATCTGCTGAAGGGGTATCTCTTGAATACGGCTGAAAAACTCCATATCCTTAGGGTTTGAACCCGGCCATCCACCCTCAATACAATCGATCCCCATCTCATCCAGCAGTTTAACAATCTGAATTTTATCTGCAACAGAAAAGGAAATTCCTTCTCTCTGGGCGCCGTCCCGCAATGTTGTATCATAAATTTCTACACTTTTAATAGGCGTTACCATCCACAAGAACCTCCACAGGCATCAACGTAATAATAATTAAAAAGATATTATAAGGTAATAATTAGAGATATTATACTATAAGCCATTTAAGGTGTCTACCGCGGCCTAGCAAAAAAGGCATATTATTGAGATCCCATCTTACTGAAAAAGTTTCCTAAGAAGAACTTGCATAGTTGGATTTTGAAAGGAAAAGCTATAAACGAACCAGCAAGCGAAAGGAGGGATATTGTGCAAGGCACAAGAACATCGATCCGCAATATTGGAAAAGCAGAGTTTATGTCCCTTTTTCATCAGTATCAGGGTGAATCGCTCTGCTCAAAAAAACTAAACTTTTACAGCAACCAGTGTCAGGACCCGACGATGAAAAACATTATTAATCAGATGAGCAGCCAGTGCCAGGAACGGGCAAACCGCCTGGCCTCACTCTTACAGGAAGCTGGAGGCAGCCAGTTTCTCTCCTAAAAAGCAAAACAAGAAAGGAGGTTGACAATGCAATACCAACAACTTACGGACAAGGATATAGCCGGCGATATTTTAACGAATGTCAAGTATATGTCTCAAGGATATATGCACGCGATTCTGGAATCCCAGGATCAACACTTAAGACAAACATTTAAGGATTTTCACGATCAGTGTTTAAATGATCAGTACAGGATCTTCCAGGTGATGAATCAAAACGGATGGTATAAAGTTCCCATGATCCTCGATGAAAGCAGGCAAAATATTTAGCAGACTTTAGTATAACGACATCCGGCTTTTAGAGGCGTTACCAAAGTTCTTCAAGCAACCCGCATAAAAAGCGGGTTGCTTTTTAATCTTCTTTAAAATCATAATAATTATAAGACCTTCTTGAAAAAAAAAGGATTTTTCTTTATTTTGGAGAAGACTGATAAGATGTTCCTATTTTTTTGGTGAAAGGGGACTATCTTTGTTTTTCATCGGGACAGCAGGTTTCAGCTACCGGGACTGGGTGGGACCGTTTTATCCGCAGGGTACAACTTCTGAAAAGATGTTTGAATTATATGCGAAGGAATTTTCTTTTGTAGAAATTAATTCTACCTATTACCGCCTGCCTCACTGGAAAATGATCGATTCCCTGGAAAAGAAATCCCCTCCTGGTTTTCAATTTGTTTTTAAAACACATAAATCCATTACCCACGAGAGAAGCGCTGATTCTTTTGATAACTGCCGGTCAATGTGCCAAGCTCTAAAGCCCGTTATTTGTGCAGAAAAAATAGGAGGAATACTGGCCCAATTCCCTTATTCTTTCCGGAATAACGAAGAAAACCGCAACTATATTCTGAGTCTGAAAGAAATAGTGGAGCCCATTCCCCTTATCCTTGAATTTCGCCGCTTTGAATGGCAAACCCCTCCTGTGTATTCATTTCTGCGGCAAAACAACATTGCCTATGCCTGTGTTGACGAGCCGCAATTAAAAGGATTAATGAAACCTGCAATCGTTAAAACATCTGCTGTTTTCTACCTGCGCTTTCACGGCCGCAACCGCGCAAAATGGTGGAACCATGAAAAACCGTATGAAAGGTACGACTACCTTTACAGCCGGGACGAACTTCAAGAGTGGGCTCTTGACCTTAAAAAAATTTTACAAAAAGACGGAACCTTTTTTATCTCCTTCAACAACCATTACCAGGCCCAGGCAGTCATAAATGCCCGCATGATGACAACAATTCTCAAAGAGGTGCTCAATAATGAAGGAGCTTGCCCGAATTTTTAGAAATAGTACTGATTGGTACAAGAGATTAAAAAAAGAATTAAACCCTGAACAATATTTTTTTGTTACGCACAACAGCCCGGCAATTCTTGGAATTGCCGGGCCCGGGTCCGGCAAAACCAGAGCTCTTACCTACCGGGTTGCCCACCTTTTGTATGAGAATGTTCCCCCGGGAAGGATCCTTTTAGTTACATTTACCAATAAAGCCGCGCAAGAAATGAAAAAGCGGGTTAAAGAAATTCTGGGGTATTTGCCCGAAGGTCTTTGGGCAGGAACGTTCCACAGCATCGGTGCCAGAGTTCTCAGACGTCATGCGCGCCTTACAGGAAGGGAAGCAAATTTTTCCATCCTTGATGAAGACGACAGAGAAAGGATGTTAAAATCAATTCTTGCTTCGTTAATACCTAAACCCGCGGCAAAAGAAAAGAACTTTTTTAAAAAAGGAGCAGCCGGGAAAATACTAAGCTTGAGCAGAAATTCAAATTCCCCCCTCGATTTTTTTATCAAAGAAAACAATCCGGAAATGATAGATTATATACCCCTTTTTCAGCAATTGGAGGTTCTTTATGAAGAAAAAAAACGCCTTGCCAATGCCTTTGACTTTGACGACCTTCTGATACAATGGTTAAGGCTTCTGCAGGAAAACGAGCACCTTAAAAAATATTACCAGGAAAAATTTGCACATATACTTGTTGATGAATACCAGGATACAAATGCCGTTCAAGATCGGCTTGTCCTTTTGCTGGGGGAAAAAAGCTCCATTTGCCTGGTTGGAGACGACGCCCAGTCCATATATAGCTTTCGCTGTGCTGAAATAGGGAATATCCTTCGTTTCCCGAATCATAAACCGTCTTGCACGGTCATTAAACTAGTGCACAATTATCGCAGTATCCCGGAGATTCTTGAACTGGCCAATTGTTCCATAGCTCAAAATAAAAACCAGTTTCCCAAAGAACTTTATACAACCCGCCCACCAGGACAAAAGCCTCAGGTGTTTTTAGCCAGAGATAACCTTGAAGAAGCTCACTTTGTTGCCGATAAAATTATAGAGCTTTATAATAAAGGAGAAGAGTTGAGCCAGATCGCAGTTTTATACCGCAGCTCCTACCTCTCTCAGGAATTAGAAATGGCCTTGCTGAAAAGAGCAATCCCTTATCTTACTTTTGGCGGCTTGAAGTTTCTCCAAAGAGCACATATTAAGGATATCATCGCCTGGCTAAAAATTATTGAAAATCCCCGGGACGAGCTCTCATGGCAGCGAGTAGCCCTGATGCATGGAGGAATAGGCGAAGCTACATTTCAGGAAATCTGGACCCTTCTGCGCCCCTTCCCCAACCCGCTGGAAGCAGCGGTCCAGGGAAAAGTATCGCCCAGGAGAGGGGCAAAGGGATGGAAAACATTAACCTCTACTCTCCGCCGGCTAATTAGCGAAGGAAATGAGAATGTTTCCCGCTTAATTCAAGTAATTATGGAAAGCCCTTACAAAGATTACCTTTTAAGTAAATATCCGGAGGATTACCTTGAAAGAAGCCTGGGGATAGAACGGATGGCAGCCTATGGGGCGCGTTTCGGTTCGCTCCAGGAATTTTTGGAGTCTCTCTTGCTGGAAGAAACCCTTATTATTGACAGCGTAAAAGAAGAAAATCCGGAAAGCGATTACCTGACCCTTTCTACAATACACAGCGCCAAAGGAAAGGAATGGAAAACCGTTTTCCTTATCGGGCTAAACGAAGGAAGATTTCCTTCACCCTCAGGCCTGAAGAATATTGATGAAGAAAGACGGCTCTTTTATGTTGCGGTAACCAGGGCCAAGGACAACCTTTTCCTGACCTGCGCAGAGGAAGATTTCCGGGGTTGGGGAAGTTTTATCGGCGGTCCGTCTGTTTTTCTCAAAGAACTGCCCTTGCACTGTTATGAATGCTCCGTGCAGATGAATCAAGACTTCTTCAGATAATCTGGACACACCTCCTGCAAAAGGAATGTCCTCTGAGCAGTTACATTATTATTATTCTTTTAATGAGGGAAGCACTGTGATTCCAAAAAAAATGTTTCGTGAGAATGAGCGTATCGAAGTTTTCGATGAAATTGAAAATGTTTATTACAAAAGCATTATTCAAGAAGTTAACCGGGATAATATTGCCATCGGCGTTCCCATGGGAAACCAAGGGCAGCTCTTATTATACAAAAACCAAATTCGAACTTTTAGAATTATTTATAAAGATGCACATTATTATTTTAAAAGCAAAGTCCTGGGGCGTAAAAAAAGCAACAACCTTTTACTTTTTTTAATTGCCTGGCCTGCAGAGTTAAAACGAATTCAGCAACGAGCTTTTTTCCGGTTTCCCTGTTCTTTTGAAATTTTTTATTGGATTCTGCCGGCTGAGGAGGAAAAAAGCATACGAGAAAACAAGTTGCCTTTTGAAGAACTGGTTGAACCTCTCGGTCCGCCCGAAAAAGGCCTGATGGCGGATATTAGCGGCGGCGGGCTTCAATTGGTGGCAAGTCATGAGATTCTCAAAGGTAGCATTCTGGCCTTACGTCTTCCATTATTTAGCAAGAAAGAAAAAAGAACATTTGAATTATTGGGAAAAATTGTCTGGGTAAAACCCCCCTATAATGAAACAGCAAGACAACATCGCCACGCTGTTGAATTTATGGATATTGAAGAAAAGCTTAGAGAAGAAATTATTCGTTTTATTTTTATCTTATCCCGGGAAAGAGTTCGCTCTTAGAGCAACTCATTTCTTTATAAAAAGAGAAGCGGCTTGTCCGGCAGTAGACATGCCCCGCCATCAAAGCCGCTTGCTTCACTGCTTCATTATGTCTAAGATTTAATCATAACAAGCATCATTTTAAATCTTTCCGTTGCCTTGAGGGCGTGAGGTTCCCCGGCCGGCATGACGATCACATCTCCTGCCTGAAGGTGGTAGGACTTTCCGGAAATGATTATTTCAGCATTTCCCTCCAAAATGTTTACCAAGGCATCGAAAGGGGCTGTATGCTCGCTTAGTCCCTGCCCCTTATCGAAGGCAAATAGTGTTATTGTTCCGGTTTTCTTGTTAATAATTTCCCGGCTAACAATAGAACCATCCTGGTATTCCACAAACTCCAGCAATTTTACCGGTTGCTTAAGCAACCCGGATTTTTCATTTTCCATTTTCTTTCCTCCTCATAAATTATTTGCTTTTTAAAATTTCAGCCAGATCTTCATCTGGAGTAGAGATAGGCTTTACTTCGAAATTCTTAACAAGTATTTCCAGGACATTAGGGCTGATAAAAGCAGGAAGGCTCGGGCCAAGACGAATATTTTTAATCCCCAGATGAAAAAGCGTCAGCAAGACAGCAACAGCCTTTTGCTCATACCAAGAAAGGATCATGGAAAGAGGAAGATCGTTAACGCCGCAGTTAAAAGCTTTGGCGAGGGCTACGGCAACTTGAACCGCTGAATAGGCATCATTGCATTGACCCATGTCCAGCAATCTGGGAATACCTCCGATATCACCCATCTCCTTATCAAAGAAACGGAATTTGCCACAGCCAAGGGTCAGCACCACGGCATCCCGTGGAACTTTTTCTACAAATTCGCTGTAATAACTGCGTCCCAGCTTGGCCCCATCGCATCCCGCCACCAGGAAGAAATGTTTTAAAGCACCTGTTTTAACGGCTTCAACAATCTTGTCAGCCACACCAAGGACCGCATCGCGGGCAAAACCTACCATAACACTGCCCCGATCCTCATCAGCTGCAAAACCCGGCAAAGACAGCGCTTTTTCAATGGCCGGGGCAAAATTTTCCCCTTCCAGATGCGTTACTCCAGGCCAGCCGACCATCGCGGTGGTAAAAATATTGTCAAAGTAAGAACCTTTGGGCTCCTGAATACAATTTGTCGTCATCACGATTGCTCCGGGAAACTCGGAAAATTCTTTCTTCTGGTTGTGCCAGGCTGTCCCGAAATGCCCGTAAAAATGCTCGTACTTTTTCAATTCAGGATATCCGTGCGCGGGGAGCATTTCCCCATGCGTATAAACATAAATGCCCCGGTCCTTAGTTTGCTCTAAAATTATCTTTAAATCTTTCAGGTCATGGCCCGAAACCAGAAGACACTTGCCTTTTTTATGCCCAAGGGGGACTCTTGTTGGAACCGGATGGCCAAAAGAGCCTGTATTACCCGCATCAAGAAGTTCCATAGCCCTCAGGTTAACCTCGCCGCATTTGAGAACAAGGCCGATCCACTCATCCAGTGTAAAATCCCCGCCTGCCAGCGCGGACAATGCTTCATGAAGAAAGGCATAAACCGCATCATCTTCCTGCCCCAGCAATGCGGCATGGTGTGTATAAGCCGCTACTCCTTTAATGCCAAATAACAATATCTGCTGGAGCGAGCGGATATCCTCCGCGGCTTCGCTGTCCCAGGGATAACCCGTATCTTCACCCTGTTTTATAAGTTCTTCCAGGGTACCTGCCGCTTTAAAGGATGCTGAAGGATGTGTAAAATCCACCTTTCCACCGGCTTTTCCAACCTTTTCCCTGAGGATTTCTCTCAGTTCCGTGCATCTCTTGATAAAACCCTCAAACCTGGCTGCATCAAAATTGACATTTGTTAATGTAGCAAAAAGGCTTTCACAAGTAAAATGATTGACCTTCGCATCCGTAAGGCCACATTTTCTCCCCTCCACGGCATAAAGGGAAAGACCTTTGAGGGCATGGATAAGCAAATCCTGCAGAGCGGCTACTTCAGGATTTTTCCCGCAGACTCCCCTAACTGTACACCCCGTTCCCCTGGCTGTTTGTTCACATTGATGGCAAAACATCAGTTCACTTCCTCCCTTTTATTATTATTTGCCGCCACCGGCTGCTGATCAGCAACCAGATCGGCAAAAGTCTCCTTTTTTAACTCCGCAAGCATGGCCTCCTGAGCCCGTTTTAAAACGCGATGCACCGGGCAAAAGGCCATATTCGGACAATAACCGGACTCCGTTAGACAAACATTGAGCCCCAATTTACCTTCCGTTACCGTAAGTACATCCGCGATGGTAATCTTATCGGGAGAAACAGCCAGGTACACTCCCCCGTGACTTCCCCGCTGAGTTGTCACCAACCCTGCCCGGGCCAGCAGCTGAATTGTTTTTGTTAAAAAGACTTCCGGGATATCCTGTTTCTGAGATATATCCCTGGTCTGAAGAATAGTTCCCGGAGGAACCTTGGACAGTTCGATGAGCGTCCGGATAGCATATTCCGTTCGGCGTGTGATCTGCATTTTTTGCATACTCCTAACTGGACTAATTGTATCCTATTTATCCTTATTTTACTTTACCTTTTTCCCTTTGTCAATACAAAATTATTTGAATACCATAATTTTTTTCTTGTTAGTTTTTTTATAAAGTTAGTTTTTAAAATCCCTGCTATGAGAAGAATTTTTTTGGATATGGGAAAATTAGTAACGCTCTCTTGAGAATCGGCTGTCTATTGTAATAAAATACAGACTGGAAAAGTTTTTGTTGGAGATAAAAACATATGAAACAAAGGCAACTAATTACGATAATAGGAACTTTCTTGTTGCTGAGCGGAATTGCTGTTGGATTCCTGGGACCTCTCGAAATGTATTGTTTTTATTTATTTTCTGAAGGTGGACGTTTTAGTTATGAGGGTTTTGGATTCGGCTCATTTATGTTTGGCAACATTGCAAGTCAGATAATTGGCTATTACTTGCTTGCTACAGTGCTTATTATCGTCGGTTATGGACACTTAAAATTGCGGAGATGGGCCAGAAAGCTTTCACTTGCTCTGTTGCAGTTCTGGCTGGTAATCGGTGCACCTTTAATCATTGTGATATTTTTCATACTGGCAGCAACGAAAAAATTGTCTTATACAGTTGCTGTATTTACGCTTTTAGTTCTCGGGCTGGCTTATTTTGTGCTACCTGGGCTGCTTATTAAATTTTATAATAGTCAAAAAGGTAAAGAAATTTTTAGTACGGAAGACGTTAAAGATTATTGGACTGATAATATATCCCCTCAAGTATTGGCGCTAAGCTTTTTGTATTTTTTCTATATTATCATGTTGCATATACTGATACTTTTTCAAGGGATTTATCCTGTCTTCGGGGTATTGGTATATGGTCTTGACGGGATATTTTTGCTTGATATTTCAATAATGTGTTTAGTATGTCTCATTTGGGGAACGCTGCAGCTAAAATTGTGGGCATGGTGGGGAGGGGTGTTTTTTTTAGGATTATTTGCAATATCCACAGTAGTAACCCTACTAAAAACTAATTATGCCAATTTGTTATCAATCCTTTCATTCCCGCCGGCGGAAATGAATATCTTACAAGAATTACCTATACAGGGTTATCATTTGGCTGTTTTAGCAGGAATACCGCTTTTTTTAACTTTAATTATAGCTATACTATCAAAACCCTCTTTTAAGAAATAAAAAAAGGAAAGGATGATAGCAAAATGCAGACAATCATCAAAATACCGACAAATCGCCGCGAGGAGCTTATCGATATTACTTCGGAAATTGAAAGGGTAGTCAGGGAAGCAAAAGTTCAATACGGCCTGGTCAATATTTATGTGCGCGGGGCGACGGCTGCCATCATGATTCAAGAAAACTGGGACCAGAGCGTGCAGACCGACGTGTTAAATTTTCTCCGCCGGATCATCCCCCGGGGCGTATGGGAACACGACCGGCAGGACGGAAACGGCGACGCGCACCTGAAATCAGGCCTCATCGGCCCCAGCGAAACAGTCCCCATAATTAATTTCGTGCCGGGCCTTTCCACCTGGCAAAATATTTATCTATGCGAATTTGACGGGCCCAGGGCAAGTCGCGAAATCGTCATTACTGTCCTTGCCTTGCCGGACCGGGTTTAAACTCTTTGTTTTGCAACAAAAGTATCCGACCCGGTGAACCCGGCCGATTCAACTTTCCGGTCCGAAAAAAATCAACTGTTATGGGAATCAAAAGCGCTAGTCCACTGACCGGCTCTTTCAATAATGGTTTTGGGATATCCGAGATATTCTAAAAGCTTAATGGCATTGCTTGAGGTACAAATTCCTTCCTGTATGTGGTAATTAAATTCCAAACCTTCCCGATCAACTTTATTTGTAAAATGATAGGATAAATAATTATCCTTTAACCAGAAGGCCAAATCCAGATCATGGGTCGCTACAATCGTCAGAGCGTTTTTCCGGGAAAGATATTCCAAAATTGCCCTGGAGGCAGCTAAACGCTCCAGGTAGTTTGTTCCGGAAAGTACTTCATCAATGAGACATAATGAGGGGAACTCAAAATCAGAAGCAAGAATTAACTTTAGCAGCCTTTCCGCTTCCGTAAAGTAAAAGCTTTTCCCTTCACCAATGTCATCTGATTTACTAATGGATGAAATAACCCGGAAAAAACTGCCCAAGTATTTTTTGGCCAGGCATGTACAAATTGTTTGCGCAAAAAGAGCGTTTACCCCCACGGTTCTTAAAAAAGTTGATTTGCCGGACATATTGGAGCCGGTTATGAGCAATCCGTTTTTTTCTTTTACTATGATAGAATTGGAGACTGCCTTCTCCACAAGGGGGTGAATCGCCTCCTGCATCTCCAAGTAAATGGCACCCTTTACGAACTGAGGCTCCGCATAATATTCAAGGCTTTGCCTGTAAGAAGCAATGGACTGCAGGGCATCCAGTTCCCCTACAATTAAATAGATTTCTTTCAGCTCATCTCTATTTTTTCTAATCTCCCGCAATGCGGAATAAAAACTTCTTACTTCCAAAAGGAAAAAAATCTTCAAGTATTCAAGAAATATATCTTCTGGGGAAGTTCCTGTCTCACCGAAAAGAAACTTGGTTTTATGAAGTATTTTTCCGGTGGCGGCAGAAGCTTTTTTTAACCTGTCCTGATAATGCTCGACACCGGATTGCTTTAATTTGCTTAGACTTCCGGCTGTTCGAAGTAAGCTGGACAAGTAGGATATTGCAGGCAACTCGGGATGGATTTCCCTGCTTAAGCGATAATGAATATAAGTATTTAAGCTGAACAATCCCGTGATCAAAAGGAAGGCATTAATACCTAAGATTAGAGGAGTTGCTAAAGAAAGTAACGCTATCATAGCCAAAAAGGAATAAATAATAAAAAATCGGTTATTGGGCGGTAAATTACCCCATAGCAGTTCTGTAATAGCATTTGATTTCTGCCTGTCCAGCTTGGCAAGCAGGAACTGGATTTTTTCTCTTAATTCTCTGTCTCCCTGAAGTAAGCTAATTATTTCCGCCCTTTTCTGAAGCTCCTCTTCTTTATGAGAAGGAGTTCTTAAGATACTATATAGAACGGACTCGCCAGGAGTACTATAAGTCCGATCAAGTTTGCAAAAAATTCCATTGAGGTTTAGATCCGTCCAGGTCTGATCATCAACAATATAATGTTCAAAATCCTCGTTTGAAAGGTAGCGGAATAATCTGGCAATTTCGTTGAAATCCCTGCTCCTTGCATTTTCTTTTCCCCACTTTTCTCTAAGTTCAAGTTTAAAACGTAAAGCCTGCAGCTTCCTGTGAAAGAGAAACGAAATGAATGCCGGCAAGATTGCCGGTAAAACTCCGATAAAATAAAGAGCATTAATGAAATAACCTAAAAAAAATACACTTCCTGTCAGCAAGATAGAAAACGCTAATAAAATAACAAACTTTTTCTTATAATTTTTAATAATGCCAGGTATAGCGTCATCCATCGGCAATAATGCTTCCCTTCGATAAAAATTGCGTAACTGCTCAGAGGTTAATATATTTTACTACAAATTTAAAATTTTTTATACCTACCTGCTAATCCCTTATCATGGTTTCAAATTTACCAAAAGACAATCATTTTTAGAGCAAATTATCCGAATGTATGATTGCGTTTTTTGGTGCCTCTTGCTATAATAATAGAACATAGGTTCTATATTGCGGAGGCGCAAAAACTCTATGAACAGTTCCAGGGTTATCCTTCTGGCTGATATGGAGTCATTTTATGCCAGCGTGGAAGTTGCCGAAAACCCCTCCCTTAGGGGAAAGCCCGTTGTGGTTTGCGGGGACCCGGAACGCCGCCACGGGGTCGTCCTGGCGGCGACCAAAGAAGCCAAAGCATTCGGCATTAAGACCGGTATGACTGCCGGCGAATGCGCAAAACTCTGCCCAAACGCGGTCTATGTCCGCCCCCACATGCATAAGTATATCGAAACTTCACTGGCCCTCACGCGGATCTTCGAAGAGTTTACCGACCGGATTTCTCCTTACTCCATTGACGAACAGTTCCTGGAGATAACAGGATGCGAGAAGCTATGGGGCAATCCGGAAACAACAGCTCTGCGAATTATAGATAAAATATGGAAAACAATGGGCATCCGCTGCCGAATTGGTATAGGGGAAAATCCCCTGCAGGCTAAAATGGCCTGCGATTGTTTTGCCAAGAAAAACGGAAAAGGAATTTTTCGGCTTTCTCACAAAAATTATGCCGATTATACCTGGCCTCTCCCAATCAGAAACCTTTTCGGTGTGGGGAACCGCATGGAGAGAAACCTGTTCAACATCGGAGTCAGGACTATCAGGCACCTTGCTCTTCTCCCCAGGGAAAGATTGAAAGCCCGCTGGGGAATAAACGGAGAAATACTCTGGCTTAACGCTCACGGGATTGACTACTCTACAATAAAACCGCCCGGCGGGGAAGAGCACCGGAAGGGAGTCGGGCATTCCATAACCCTGCCCCGTGATTACAGGCGCAAAGAAGAAATCGATACAGTTCTGCTGGAAATCACTGAAGAAGTCTGTCGCAGGACCAGAAAATTCAACAAGGTAGGCCGCGTTGTAAACGTCTATTGCCGGGGAGCGGACTTTGATCTGCCCACGGGCTTTTCCCGTCAAAAACGGCTGCCTGAACCCACCGCGACGACTATGGAAGTATATCCCTTTGCCCGGAAAATATTTTATGAACACTGGGACCGGAGGCCCGTCAGGACCTTGGGCGTAAGCCTGACGGGTTTAATGGACTTTAAAGAACTGCAGCTTTCCCTTTTGGAGGATAAAGAAAAAAAAGTAGCCCTCAGCCGGGCTATGGATCTAATCCGCAACCGATTCGGTATCACCAGTTTGTTCAGGCTATCATCGTTAACTCCCGGAGGCCTGCTCTTTGAAAGGGCAAATAAAATCGGCGGCCACGAGGCATAGCTCGGGCTTGACGGCAATTTGAATATTTGCCCGGAAAATCGCTCTAAAAACCATTATTCTTTAATGACGCCTTGTCATTTGTCTTTCCGGCCATCCTTTCCGGCTTTTTTTTGTACGGCAGCCCTGAGGGCTTCCGGCGTATTCATGATTTTTCCCTTTTGCACATCGGTCAGCAAGCTGTTTAAGATTTTTCCTACTATTGGTCCGGCGCCGGTTTTTTTCACAATGTCATCTCCGGAAATCTTCAATTCGTAAGGATAAAACGTCAAACCGGAGGCGATTTTCGGAAACTGGGAAAGCAAGAAATGAAAATAAAATGAAGATGTTTCCCTGCCCTTGGAGGCATCATCAGCCCTGCCCAGTAAAAACAACTGCTGCGCGGCTTCCATAAACTCCTGGCGATTGGGAAAATCCCGGGATCTTTTAAATGCCCACCTGATTAATCCTTGATGGTCCGCGGGCGGCAAATTGCGATGATTTTTAATCAGCCAGACAATCCGCTGAACATATCTCCGGGGCACTTTTAACCTTCCCAGTATTCTTTGTGCCATCTCGGCGCCGACAAGGTGGTGTCCCCGGTCGGAGAGCTCACCACGCTTGTTAAGGGTTCTGACTCCCGGTCTCCCCTTGGCAACATCGTGTAGGAGAGCAGCCCAGCGCAAGATATGAACAGGAGGTGCTTCATCTACTGTCCTAAAAATATGAGTTAAAACATCATAGCGGTGATAGCGGGGATTTTGGGGCACGCCATTTAGTTGCATAATTTCCGGCAAAAAGTCAACCCGTATCTTTTTATCTCCTTCTTTTGCAGAGCACGACAGCCCCAGCACTCCCGTATCAATCAGCAGCTTTAGCCCCGGTGAAGGCTTTGGGGCTAAAAGAATTTTTTCAAATTCATCTCTCACTCTTTCCACAGAGAGGTCCCGGAATCGCTGTTGAATATCCGGATCCGACATCGCTGTTGGTATCGTTTCCTCCAGGTCAAAACCTGTCTGTACCACAAACCGGGAGGCCCGCAAAATTCTGAGCGGATCTTCCAGAAAACGGTTTTTAGGGCTTCCAATGCAGCGTATAACTCCATTTCGAATATCATCGATGCCGCCGAAAGGATCTATCAAGCGTCCGTCTTTATCCATAGCTACTGCATTCATGGTGAAATCACGGCGAGCCAAGTCCTGGTAAAGATCGCCGACAAAAGTAACCGTCTCAGGCCGGTGCGGGTCTTTCCCGTAATTCTCAGTCCGCATTGAGGCCACCTCAAATTTTTCCTTACCGATGACAATATGAATAATTCCAAAAGCCTCGCCATACTTCCGTACTTTCCAGCCCGCCTCCAATGCTGCGGAGATAATCTGTTCAGGCTTCCGGTCGGTAACAAAATCATAATCCACAGGCTGTCTGGACATAAGCAAGTCCCGGACGCAGCCGCCAACAAGGTAGCACTCATATCCTCCCCGAGATATTCTCTCCATAATTTCTTTAGGGAGCTGAGGCAAAAGCAATAAGCCCACTCTCCTGTCATCCTTATTCTTATTTGCAAACTTATTCTTAGAGAGTACAGTCATTATGATACATTACATTTTTTTTTAAAAAAAGGGTAATTCTTTTCAAAATACTTGACGAACCATATTTTTTTCGAGATAATTGAATATAGCCATAATTTAAACATGAAAGATATTTCTGCTAATAGTTGCTGCCTAATACTTTGCTTTTGTTCTTTAGATAGAGATTTAAAGGGGGGATAAGCTCAAAAATTTTTTCATTTTTCAATCTTGTCTTAAAAGTTTACAACATTAAATTACAGGAGGTTGACAGTTAATTATGAGAAAAGGCTTTTGGTTAATTTTCTTGGTGCTGTGTCTTGTGCTGGCTTCAGTATGCGGTTGCGCTTCAAAACAGGAAGGAACCGTTTCGCCTGAATCACAAACAGAAGGAGAAGAAGAAAGCGTTGCTGCTGAAAAAGTAACTTTGAGGTTTGCTAACTATTTTGCCGGGGAAAGCGGCCCGGGCAAAATCGGACAGGAGTTTGCGGACGACATCAAGGAGTTAACCGACGGCAGGGTGGAGATTGAGTACTATCCCGGCGGGATGCTGCTCACCGCAGATAAAATGTATGACGGTGTTATGCAAGGAATTGCTGATATCGGCCTTTCCAATCTTTCTTATACATTTGGCAGGTTCAAGGTTACCGAAGTAATGGATCTGCCCATCGGTTTTCCCAATGCATGGGTCTCAAATCATGTCGCTTCAGATTTTCTAAAAGAATTCAAACCTGAGGAGTTTAAAGATACACATGTTCTCACTCTTCATACTTCCCCGCCGAATAACATTATTACTGTATCAAAACCCGTTAAAAAACCTGAAGATCTTAAAGGGATGATTCTGCGGGCTCCCGGATATATCGGCCAACTGGTGGAGGCTCTGGGTGGAACCCCCCGTAACGTGCCCATGCCGGAAGCCTATGACAATCTGGCCAAAGGGGTACTTGAAGGGCTGTTGATACCGTATGAAACGACAATTACATTCCGCTATGGAGAGGTTACCAATCATGTGACCGAAGTCTGGCCTTTAGGCCAAGTATATACCTTCTATCTCGTCATGAACAAAGATACCTGGAATAAGTTATCCCCGGATATCCAGGAGATAATTAGCAACTATATTGAGGAAGAATTTCAGGAAAAGCTGGCCCAAATGTGGAACCGGATAGATATAGATGGAAAACAATACGCTATAGATTCAGGTTATACCATTACGGAAATTCCAGCCGAAGAAATCGACAAATGGATAGGGCTGTCCGAAAAAGTTCTTGATAAATACATTGAAAAAATGGTGTCAAATGGTTATTCCCAAGATGAAGTTCAAGGCTGGATCAGCTTTATAAAAGAACGTATTGCATACTGGTCTGCCAAGCAAAAGGAACTGGGGATTAAATCTGCAACCGGCGATAAGGAAGTTCTTTACGAATTTAAGCAATAAGCCTGAAATTCGTTTTGCGATTGGCTGCCGGCTGTTTTGAGGATAATGTATTAAAGCCGGCAGCTTAATCCATTTTTGCTGATAAATAAGGAATTACATGGTTGAAAGAATTAGTTTTTTAGTACAAAAAGCAACCCCAAAACACCTATATTTAAAAGGGTTTTGGGGTTATTTGTTTTACTTTAAAGTATAAGATAAAGACAAATGCAGTGGTAATTTTAGACTATCCTATCCTTCCATAATGACTAATATTTTGCGAATTCCGCCAGGAAAAGGGCGAGTTTCGGAAAAGCTATCACTAGTGCTGTGGTAATCAGGATACTTCCCAAAAACGGAAATATCCCTTTAAATATTCTTTCTAAAGGAGTTTCAGGTGATATAGATTTAATCACATAGACGTTTACCCCCACAGGCGGCGTGATTACTCCCAGGGTACCCATCAGGACGATAATCACCCCAAACCAAATCGGATCAAAACCCAAACGAATAACAACGGGGAAGATAACCGGAACGAGGAGGGTGATCAGGGGCATAACGTCCATGAAACATCCTCCGATTAAAAAGATCAGCACAATAACAGCCATAATCGCATTGGGATGCAAAGGAAGCCCTTGGACCCAATCAGCAATAATAAAGGGTATGGTTGTTACAGCCATAAAACGTCCAAAGATCGTTGCCCCGGCTATGAGGCAGATGATCATGGTAGCAGTGCGCAACCCATCCTGGGTAAATTCTACAAATCTTTTCCATGTCACCTCACGCCTTATCAAGCCGATTAGCAGCGCACCCGCCGCACCGATGCTGCCGGCTTCCACTGGGCTGAACCACCCCAGGAACAACCCGCCGATCACCAGGAGAAAAAGCGCCAAAGCTTCAAGGGCCTGCACGGAGGCCTTGACTTTTTCTCTCCAGCCAATTGGTTCCCCCGGCGGTCCCATACTTGGGTTAAGGCGGCAGATCAAATAAACGGTTATAGAAAAAAACAGGGTCAGTATCAGCCCGGGAATAACACCTGACACAAAAAGTTTTCCTATGGACTGCTCTGTAATATACCCATAAACAATAAAAACAGTGCTGGGAGGAATAAGGATGCCAAGTGTTCCGCCGGAGGCCACGGTACCGGTAGCTAGGGTATCGTCATAGCCATACCTCTTCATTTCGGGTAATACAATTCTTCCCATAGTAGCTGCCGTAGCGGAAGTAGAACCGCAGATCGCGGCGAAACCGGCACAGCCCAATATTGTTGCAATCCCTAGCCCCCGCGCAGATCACCTACCATTTTATAGGCAGCCTTGTAAAGTCTATCGCCAATACCGGCGATGAAAGCAAATGAGCCCATGAGCACAAACATAGTGATCGCGCTAAGCGAGTAGGAATAAAATTGTCCAAAAAAATCTCTCGCCAGGAGACTTGCCCCTGTTGACCATGACACTATGTAGCTAAACCCAATCATGCCGGAAAGCGCCATGGCAAAAGCAATGGGCATTCTCAGGAAAAAAAGGATCAGAAGAAGGATGATACCGGCAATACCGCTTTCAACTGGACTCATTCTTGTCACCTCTTCCTTTAAAATAAAGCAATATTTCATTTACATAGTACAATGATGCTACAGCTGCGCAAAAAGCGATAACATGGGCAAAGGGATAAAAGGGAATATATGCTGAGGAACTGATCTCCCCGGCACTTTTGAGCGATATGCCATACATACAGCTTTGCCAAGCAAGTATAGCAAAAAAAACAAACCCGAGAATTGAAATAAAAAAATGGATATTCTTCTGCACACGCTCCGACAGCCACGAAACAAAGAGTTCGATGTCGATATGGCGTTTAAAAAACAAGCCCACGGTAATAGCGCAGGAAATTGCTATTATTTGTCCAAAACCGACTATTTCTATTGCACCCCGAAGGGGGGATAAGAAAACCTTGGCACCAATTACATCGATAACAGTTGCCAACATCATTAAAAGCACACCGGCTATACCAACCCATTCCAACTTTTTCGCCAGATTTTCAATGTAAAACCCGAATTGTTTATGTTTCAAATTAGCAACCTCCTTGGCGATAATGCATGCCCAAGAACCAGCATTCAATTAATTGTCGCAGGAATCCAAAGTAATCCCATATCCCTTAAATAGCTACCATTATTTTTTTATATACCTTCCCCCCTATTTCTGTTCTTTGAAGTTTTCTCTTTTTTCATTTCATTTTTCTTCCCCCCCTTAGTCATGTAACATACTTGGACTATATCTTGCCAATTATCAATCATTTTGTAAATGACTTTAATATCAGAATTATTCATAAAGAGATTATCCCACAAATAGTCAGTCTTGTCAAACAATTACCTGTAATTATGTTTTTTAAGAGAGGAAATTTGCACCCGGAACTTTTCCGCCGGAGAATAAAATCTCCCTATGTATGGCAAATACATAGGGAGGTTACAGCTTAACACCAATTCAGTACAAATTAAAGCAAACGAAAAGTCCTGCGGTGCAGTTCTGAGAGACCTAAGGATCTAATAGCTTTGCGGTGTTCGGGAGTAGGGTACCCCTTATTTTTGGCAAAACCGTAGCCGGGGTAAAGCTGTTCATATTTTTCCATCAGGCGGTCCCTTGTGACCTTGGCGACAATTGATGCGGCAGCAATGGAAAGGCAGAGCCTGTCCCCGCCTTTAATCGCCTCCTGAGGAAAATCAATTTCGGGTATACGAAAGCCGTCGGTAAGAATAAAGTCGGGTTGGGGCCTTAACTGTTCAACTGCCAGTTTCATCGCTTCCAGGGAAGCTTTGTGGATATTGATTTTGTCGATAATATCCGCGTTTACAATGCCCAGGCCTACAGCAGTTGAACGGGCCAGAATTGTCTGGTAAAGCGTTTCCCGCTTTTGTGGTGAAAGCTGCTTGGAATCGCTAATACCCTCCCAGGTTAAGAGATCTGCTTTATGGCCCAGAACGACAGCAGCAGCTACTACAGGGCCGGCAAGGGGGCCCCTTCCGGCCTCGTCTACCCCTGCAACAATCAGGCAGCCTTTTTTATACAGCTCTTCTTCCTTGCTGTTCATTTCTGCAAGCCGTTTTTTTTCCTGCAGAAGTTGTTTTTTGCGCCTCAGGTATTGGGCCAGCAATTCCCTTACTCCGGCGCGCCGGTCTTCCCGCAGTAAAACGATTTCCTCTTCCGTAAGGTTGCCCGCGGATAAAACGTAATGCCGGATTTGCTCTATTGTCAAGGTTGAAAAAAAAGAATACTCCTTCTTCACTGCAAAGGCCTTTCCAGGGTGATCGGGCCGAGAATCCCTCTTCGAAAGTCGCTAAGAATAAGCTGGCTTGTTTTAAAAATATCTACTTCTCCCCCTTTACTAAAACACCCCCTGGCTTTTCCTATCCCGGCTATAATTTCGGAGCAATTTTTTATTTCCGGTTCTAAAGAATAGAGGTCCAGCAAAATCCTGGTTGTTTTTTCCCGGGCCAAAAATTGCTCCACCAGCCACCCGGCTGCCCTTTCCACATCAAAGGAGCCCGGAGCAAGGGAGCCGATAGCGCCGAGTAAAAGGATGCTCTGTTCATTCCTGAGAAAGGGGGACAAAAAACCTGGAGTGTCCAGCAGATCCCATCCTGCCCGGAGTTTTATCCACTGGGGCCCCCTCGTTATCCCTGGCGTGTTTCCCGTCCTTGCAGCGGACTTTTGTACTAACCGGTTAATAATCGTAGATTTGCCCACATTGGGAATTCCGACTACCATCAAACGAAAGGGCCTTTTAAACCTAGTCGAACGCGGGCGGAGCGATTCCAGAAGCCTCTCCATCCGAATAATATCCGCTTTTCTTTTAGCATTAAAAGCTAAAACGGGCCACTCTCCGGCTAAAAAATTTAACCAGTAACCCGTTATTTCCTGTTCTGCAAGATCGGTTTTGTTTAAAACGATAATCCTTCTTTTAGAACCGAGCATTTTCCGCAAGCGGGGATTGCGGCTGGTTACGGGTAAGCGGGCATCCAGCACCTCGATAACAAGATCAACCAGTGCCAAATTCTCCCGGAGCCTGTTTTCCTCCTTTATCGAAAATCCTGATATTTGCCTTTTCCCCATGCACATTATGCTCCAATTCCTGGTAGGTTGTCTAATCGCAATTTAAAAGCCGGCTGTGGAAAGGTGGCCAGAAGACTACAACTGCCTTCCCTTTAACCTTTTTCCGGGATACATAGCCCACAGCCGGGTCACGGCTATCCATACTGTTCCCCCGGTTATCTCCCAGAACAAAGATATGCCCTTCGGGTACCTTCACGGGGCCAAAATTCATCATCTGGCAGTCTTTAAGGTAAGGTTCATCCAGAACAACACCGTTAACAAACACCTGATTGTCGGATATTTCCACAGTATCCCCTTCTACAGCGATAACCCTTTTAATAAAATCCCTCTGCGGCGAAAAGCTAAATACAATGATATCGCCCTTCTCAGGCTCTTTAAAAAAGTACGTAGCCTTATTAACAATAAGACGCTCGTGGTTTTGTAAAGTCGGGTACATGGAACTTCCCTCTACCAAGAATACCTCAAAAAGAAACAGCCTGATAAAAATGGCGATAACAATGGCCAGCACAATAGATCTGGTCCATTCTTTCGCCTCCTTAATCAAAGCCTTTTTTCTGTTTTCTTTGGTACTGTTCTCCATAATATAAATCTCGGTCCCCTAACGGCAAGTACAACTTAGTACTTCAGTTCTTTTATTCTCGCAGCTTTTCCTCTCAGATTTCTTAAATAGTAAAGTTTCGAACGCCTTACTCTGCCCCTTCGCACAATTTCCACTTTTTCAATCTTAGGGGAATGAATGGGAAATGAACGTTCCACCCCAACGCCGTAGGAAACGCGGCGGACAGTAAAAGACTCGGCAAGTCCGCTTCCCTTTACTTTAATAACGACACCCTCAAAAACCTGTATTCTTTCCCGGTTTCCCTCAATAACCTTAAAATAAACCCTTACAGTATCGCCAGGGGAAAACTTAGGAAATTGTTCTTTATCCTTTAAGTACTCTTTTTCAGCAGACCTGATTAAATCCATTTTCCCGATGCTCCTTTTGACAAATTATTCTCATCAACATCAAACTTCCAAGACTTGGCCCCTTTATTGTTTTAAAGCTGCTTCTTTTTCAATATCTCCGGGCGCTTTTCCAGCGTTCGGCGCCTGGCTTCCTCATAGCGCCAATGCTTAATAAGTTCATGATTGCCGGAAAGCAAGACTTCCGGAACAGTCATTCCCTCGTAATTCCTGGGACGGGTATACTGGGGATATTCCAGCATTCCGCCGGAAAAAGACTCCTCTTCTAATGAAGCTGCGTTTAAAACCCCGGGGATAAGCCTGACTACTGCATCAACTAAAACCATTGCCGGCAGTTCACCGCCTGTAAGCACATAATCCCCGATGGAGATCTCTTCCTGTGCCAGATAACGGTGCACTCTTTCGTCAACCCCTTCGTAACGGCCACAAAGCACAATTAAATGTTTACTTCGGCTGAGCTGTTTTGCTTTATCCTGGTTTAAAAGTTCTCCCCGGGGGGACATCAAAATGACCCGGCAGGAATCCGGGTCCTTACCTTTGCCTTTTAAAAACTTCACCGCTTCAAAAAAAGGTTCCGGTTTCATTACCATCCCCGCCCCGCCCCCATAGGGAGTATCATCTACCCTGCGGTGTTTATCTGCACTAAAATCCCGGAGATCACTTACCCTGATTGTCACCAGGTTCTTTTCTACCGCTCTTTTTATTATGCTTTCTCCAAAAACTCCCGCAAACATGGCAGGAAAAATAGAAACAATATCAATTAACATAACGCATCACAATTTTTTCCTAATCAACCAGACCGGGAGGCAGTTTTACAAGCAAGTACCCCTTTTCCGGGTTAATCTCTCTAATAACGGTTTTTAGAGCTGGGATCAAAATCTGTTTTCTTTTTTCCTTACCATCTTTTCCGGGATTAATAACATATACATCATTACTCCCGGTTTTCAAAATATCTTCAACTATGCCCAGCTCTTGTCCTTCCGCGGTAATAGCTTTAAGGCCGATGATCTGATCAAAATAATAGATCCCTTCCGGCAGTGGTATACGTTCGGATAGAGGTATTTTGACCATCATTCCGGTTAGTGCAGCGGCATCGTCCCTGGTCCGGCAATCTTCAAAGTGCAGTACCCATGAGTACTTATGAATAAAAGCTTTTTTAACAACTTTAAACCCGCGAAAATTCTTCCCTTCCAGCAGAACTTTCTTTAAAAGATAGCAACGTTCGAGAAAATCAGAGTAAGGATATACCTTTACTTCGCCTTTTACACCAAAGGGAGCAACAATTTTTCCAATGGTCACCAATTCAGAAGTCATCTCAATTTCCTACTGAATGATTTCCACCATAACCCTTTTATTTTCTTTAATTGCTGCAGCATTTACGACGGTACGGATTGCTTTGGCAATACGGCCCTGCTTACCGATAACTTTACCCATATCCTCCTGTGCAACCCGGAGTTCCAGGATTACAGAGCGCTCACCTTCAACTTGTGTTACATCTACTTGTTCAGGATAATCGACCAGAGCTTTGGCAATGTATTCCACTAATTCCTTCATAATTATCTTCAGCTCCTGTACTCAATTATTTGATCTGGAATTCGGCCTTAGCAAATAAAGCCTTGACTGTATCTGAAGGTTGTGCACCTTTAGAAAGCCAATCTCTTGCCTTTTCGGTGTCAATTTTAATAGTTGAGGGATCTGTTGTAGGGTTATAGTATCCTATCTCCTCAATAAACCTGCCGTCCCTGGGAGCTCTGGAATCAGCAACGACAATACGATAAAATGGCTTTTTTTTCGCTCCCATCCTTTTTAACCTGATACGAACCGGCAAAACGAAACACCTCCTAATTTTTTACTTATTCTTAGCCTCAATTTCCTTTTTTATTTAAAAGGGAATAAACCCCTTTTCTTGCGAAACCGCCCTTTTTCCAATGCGCCGAATTGCTTAAAGAGTTTTTTCATCTGCTCAAACTGTTTTAAAAGCCGGTTAACATCCTGAACGGAAGTACCGCTTCCAAGGGCAATGCGGCGTTTTCTGCTGCTGTTGATGATTTCCGGTTGCTGTCTTTCTTCCCTGGTCATAGATTTAATCATGGCTTCAACGCGGTACAGCTGTTTTTCATCCAGGGAAAGGTTTTTTAAATTTTTACCCATGGTATTAAAACCGGGAACCATCTCCAATAAATTTTCCAGAGGCCCCATCTTCTTAACTTGCTGGAGCTGTTCCAGAAAATCTTCAAGGGTTAGAGACTGATTCCGAAGTTTTTTCTGAAGTTCGCGGCTTTTTTCCTGATCCACAAACTCCTGGGCTTTTTCAATGAGCGAGAGAACATCTCCCATGCCCAGTATTCTGGAGGCCATTCTATCCGGAAAAAACGGCTCAAAAGCTTCAATTTTTTCGCCAAAAGCTGCAAATTTAACCGGACAACCCGTTACCTGCCGGACGGAAAGGGCTGCCCCTCCCCGGGTATCACCATCGAGTTTTGTGAGAATAATCCCGGTCAATCCCAGCCGTTCGTGAAAAGACCGCGCCACATTGACAGCATCTTGCCCGGTCATGGCATCAACCACCAACAAAATTTCCAGTGGAACTACCCTTTCTTTGATTCTCTGCAGCTCGCCCATAAGTTCTTCATCAATATGAAGCCTGCCGGCGGTATCAATTAGCACGTAATTGTTACCGTTGCGCTCTGCCTCTTGCAATGCCTGCCCGGCAATTTTAACCGGATCGTCCTTACCAATGCTAAAAACGGGAATACCGGCTCCCTGACCAAGAATTTCAAGCTGTTCAATTGCTGCCGGGCGATACACATCCCCGGCAACCAGAAGCGGGTTGGAGCCGTTCTTTTTTAGATAGAGAGCAAGTTTGGCGGCGGTTGTCGTTTTTCCGGAACCCTGCAAGCCCACCAGCATTATTGCTCCCGGAGAATTCCCATGTCCGGGAGCAGCAATTTTGCTCTGGGTTTCTCCCATCAACTTCACAAGCTCTTCATGAACGATTTTGACCACCGTTTGTCCGGGAGTAAGGCTTTGCAACACGTCCGCGCCCACAGCCCTATTTTTCAGGGAAGCCACAAAATCTTTGACAACCTTGTAGTTCACGTCGGCTTCCAGCAGGGCCAGCCGGACTTCCCGCAAGGCGAGGTCCACATCTTTCTCGCTGAGCTTGCCTTTTTTCCTTAACTTGCGGAAGGTTTCCTGTAATTTTTCTGATAATCCGCTAAATAACAAATTAGTTACCCGGATGTACCGGGACTACCTCCTTTTTTAACTATCCAGCAGAACTCTTCTGACGATATTACATATTCTTTCAAGATCATGGGGAGTCAATTCAGAATTGGCCAGTATGTCCAGTATTTCCTGTCCTTCTTTTTTTCTCTGAAGGTAGGCTTCATAAAGCTTAAGTTTCGCTTCCCATCTTTCCAGCGCACCGACGGCCCGGGACAAAATATCATGAACAGCCTGCCTGGTAATATTTAACTGATCAGCAATCTCACCCAAAGACAGGTTTTCTTTATAGTACATCTCCATGATATTTTTTTGCTTTTTGGTCAGCAACTGATCATAAAAATCAATCAGGAAATTAATTCTGTTTACCTTCTCTAACATTTATACACCAATCCTGCTGTAAAGTAAAGACCCTTTACATTTTTAAGCCAGCAAAGCTTCTGCAAAAGCCGCGGGATTAAAGGGATGCAGGTCTTCTTTCTTTTCCCCCACCCCGATCATCTTGACAGGGATTCCTGTCAGTTCTTTGACGGCGATAACAATCCCTCCTCTGGCCGTCCCGTCAAGCTTTGTTAATACAATACCCGAAACGGGAATTGCCTCCTGAAACAACTTAGCTTGGGCGATACCGTTCTGTCCGGTTGTTGCGTCAAGGACCAGTAGAGTTTCATGGGGAGCATCGGGGACAACTTTGCCAATGACGCGGTAAATTTTTTTTACTTCCTCAATTAAATTTTTTTTGGTATGCAGCCGGCCAGCAGTATCGCAAAGCAAAACATCCGCCTCCCTGGAAACCGCTGCATTTACCGCATCAAAAATAACGGCCGACGGATCCCCTCCGGTCTGGTGCTTTATAACTCCCGCGCCCGTAACCTCGGCCCAATGTTCCAATTGTTCGATCGCCGCAGCACGAAAAGTATCCCCTGCAGCGAGCAACACCTTTTTTCCTTCCTTTGAAAAAGAGTAAGCCATTTTTGCAATTGTCGTGGTTTTGCCTACCCCGTTAACCCCGAGCAAAAGGTATACTGCCGGCGGGGATACAGGGACTCTCAGCGTAATATCTTCCTTGCTGCCCATCATTTCCGCTATTAATTCCTTTAATAGCGATTTTGCTGCTTCTGTCTCTTTAATTTTACTATCCTTTACTTTTTCTCTCAGCATGGAGTTAATTCTCAGAGATGTCTCCACACCCACATCAGCAGAGATTAAAATTTCTTCAAGTTCATCATAAAATTCTTCAGTTATTTCTCCTTTGACAAAAAGGTCTTCAAATTTGTTTTTAAGGGCTTCCCTTGTTTTCTGTAAACCTTTCTTTAAAAAATTGAACATAACTCTCACCCTGCTTTTTTTGTTAAATTTAATGATAATACCTTGGAAATCCCTTGTTCTTCCATTGTTACCCCATAGAGCACGTCCGCCGCCTCCATCGTCCTTTGGCGATGAGTAATGAGAATAAACTGTGTTTGCTGGGAATACCTTTTTAGTAAAGCGATAAACCTCTCAATGTTGCTCTCATCCAGCGAAGAGTCTATCTCATCCAAAACGCAGAAAGGAGCAGGTTTATACTCTAGTACAGAGAACAGCAGGGCAATAGATGTTAAAGCCTTTTCGCCGCCGGACAGCAAAGAGATGTTTTGCAGCTTTTTCCCGGGTGGTTGGGCAATAATTTCAATACCTGATTCCAGCACTTTTTCCGGATCCGTCAATCTTAAAAAAGCCTGCCCGCCGCCAAAAAGCCCCGTAAAGATATTAAGAAAATTTTTTTCTACAGTATGTAATGTCTGCAAAAAACGCTTTTCCATTTCCCTATCAAGTTCCGCCATAACTTTGCGCATTCCTTTTTCCCCGTGCAAAAGATCCCTCAGCTGGTTTTCAAGAAACAGTATTCTTTCCTTAAGTCTTTCATATTCTTCAATTGCACCGCTGTTAACTTCGCCCAGAGCCCGTATCCGTTCAGCTATGACATCTCTATCCTTTTGTAATTGTTCCTCTTTTTCGTTTACTTCAAAATGAGCGGCAGATGACAGATCGAGACCGTATTTTCCCAGATAATGCTCTCTTAAATAGCGGCTTTCTTCCATAAGTTGAGCCTTCTCAAGGTTTAACTGGTAATAACGCCTTTCGGCTCTTTCCAGAGACCTTTGTTCCTTCTCCTTTTCAAGTTCCAACTCCTCTTTAGCCCGCCGGATAGAAGCCAGCTCCCGCGAAAGCCGGCTGAGGACATTTTCTTCCTGTTTCAACTCCTGCTCTTCTTCCCCTAATTTTTTAGCCAGGTCCTTTTCCTCTATTTCCAATTTTTCTATCTCTGCAAAAGCCTTCTTTTGCTCCTCAGACAGGGTGCCAATAAGGATGGCAAGGCGTTCCTTCTCCTGGGATTGCCGCCTGATCAGCTCCTGGCAGGCACTTTCTTTTTCCTGCAGGGCAGAAAATTTAATGCGAACTTCTGTGAGTTCTTCTTCCAACCTTCTAATTTCGTTTTCTTCTTGGCTAACCAGTCGTCCTGCCTGTGTTAATTCCCTTCCGGTTCTTTCCAGCGTTTCCCGGTTCTCCTTGAGTTCTAAAAGAATTCTTTGACCTTTTTCTTTTAACAGACCATATTTAACCTCTACAGAAGTTCCTTCTTCCTCCAGCTCTCTTAATTCTCCGGCAATTCTTTCCTGACCGATGCGGCAGTTTTCCAGCTGCCTCCTTATTTCAGGCATTTCCCTTTCGTTTGCCTTTTGTTTCAAAGCAAGAAAATCCAATTCTTCTCCAAGGGAAGTAAGTTTTTTACTGCCTGCAATAAGCTCATTTTTCTCTTTCTCCAGGCGTTTTTCCAGTATTTCTATTTCTTGTTGCAGGGAGGCCAACCCTCTTTTTCTCTGCAGAAAGCCTAAACGTTCCCTGGAATGCAAACCTCCGGAGATAGCGCCTCCCGGTGTAAGCATCTCCCCGTCCAGTGTAACAATTCTCCAGCCTCCCCTGTCCTTCCGCAAAATTTGCAGGGCAGTTTTTAGATCTCTGGCTACAAGTACTCCTCCCAATAGATAGTCAACGGCCTTTTTAAATTTGTTCGATATGGCAACTATTTTGGAAGCAACCCCCAGAAGTCCCTCAATCCCCTGCGGAATTTCCCTTTGTACAGGAGTCTTCAGTAAATTTAATGGTAAAAAAGTAGCTCTTCCGGCTTTCTTTTCTTTTAAAAAGGCAATTGCCTCCCGGGCTGCCCTGTCATCTTCTACAACAATAAACTGTAGCGAAGCACCGAGAGCTACTTCGATAGCTCTTTCGTATTCCTGACTTACATTAATTAAATTTGCTACCGGTCCGTAAATCCCTTTTAAAGAAGCCCCCCCGCCGGCTGCGTGCATAACAGCCCTTACTCCACCTGCATAGGAAAGAAATTCCTCTTCATTTTCCCGCAAAAGCTTTAAGCGGCCTTTCTTTTTTTCCAATTCACGGAGAAGCTCTGCATACTTTTCTTTCTGTTCTTCACAGCGCTTGGAAAAATCATCATAACGCTTCTTCTGCATTTGAAATTCTTTTTCCAGATCTTTTTCTTCCGCTTTCAGCCTGGCAAGAACGCCCCGAAAAGTTTTTTCCTCGTTCCTCCACTTTTCAGCTTCCTGATTTTTGGCCTCCTGCTTTTTTTTAATCTCACTTATTCTTTCATTTAGCTCATGACAACGCTGCTCATTGTCCTGCGCCGCCTGCTCCAATACAGCTCCCCTAGAACGGAGTTCCGTCAGCTGTTCTTTTAGTTTTTCCCGGGAGGCGGCAAGGCTCTCCCTCTGCAAGGATTTTATCCGGGCCTGCACCTGAGCAGCTCTCTGTCCGGTAAGCTCTTGCTCTTTCAGGACCTTTTGCAGTACTTCTTTGTTTTCCCGCAAAGTGTTTTCTATTCCATCAAGGCGCAACCGCACTTCCTGGACAGCCTCTTTTTTTAAAATATTTTTTTCCCGGGCAAACTTTTTTTGTTCCTGAACCAGGCTGAGAGCCTGGCGTAATTTTCCTGCTTCAACCTGCCTGAACTGAACGTTATTTCTTTTTTCCTCCAGTTCCTGATAAGTTTGCTCTTCATCTTGGGCAAGACGTCCCGCATTGTCGAGGATTTTTTGCAAATTTGCTTTTTTCCCCTGCAGTAATTCTTTTATTCTTTCCGATTCTCCTTCAACCTTGGCAATGGAGCTCCTGTTTCTTTCCCATCGAAGCTCAAAAAGTTTTCGCTCCTTCTCCTTAAGCTGCTGCTGAAAAGCCAGGTATTTTCTGGCCAGCTCAGCTTCCTGGGATAAGTTATTTTGCCGGTTCTTCAGCTCTGCCAGAAGATCTTCCAAACGGATCATATTTCTTTTTGTCTCTTCCAACCTGGAACCGGTCTCTTTCTTCTTTTGTTTATATTTATGAATCTCGGCAGCTTCCTCAAATAATTCCCTCCGCTCCTCCGGCTTGGCATTAATAATTTGCTCTACTCTTCCTTGGCCGATAAGGGAGTAAGTCTCGGTACCTATTCCCGTATCCCAAAAAATTTCAAAAATATCTTTCAGGCGGCAGGGGGTTTTATTCAAGTAGTACTCCCCTTCCCCCGAGCGGTACATCCTTCTGGTAATAACAACCTCGTGGTAATCAAGGGGCAAGCACTTATTTACATCATCCAGAACAAGCGAAACTTCGGCAAAGTTCAGCGCCTTTCGCTGTGCAGTTCCATTAAACAGCAGGTCCTCCATTTTTGACCCGCGCATTAACTTTGCACTTTGTTCTCCCAAGCCCCACCTGATCGCGTCCACCAAATTACTTTTCCCGCATCCGTTTGGCCCCACTATGGCTGTAATACCCTGAGAAAAGTTTAATTCGACCTTTTCTGAGAAGGATTTAAAACCAACTATTTCCAATGACTTTAAGTACATGATTTACTCCCGCCTGAAACAATTAAAAGAAAACCTGCCGTCTCACCTGCTTCGCAAAGTAAGCAGTTCTAGCAGGTTCTATTCTCTTACATTTTTTTCATCTTCGTGAAAGAAACGGTATTTTCCTTCTTGCCCAGAAAAAGATTCCTAATTTCTCCGAAGTTAGCCCAAGCATCATTTGCTGCCGCTTGCTCCGCTTCTTTCTTACTTTTTCCCGCACCCTTCCCTACCACTTCATTTTCCATTTTAACAACTGCTTTAAAAGTCCTGTCATGGGGCGGCCCAAATTCACATACTATCTCATAAACAGGAGTTTTCCCAAATAATGACTGACATTTTTCCTGAAGAATTGTTTTATAATCTGTCAGCGGCAAAACCCCTTCTTTAACCGCTTGCAATACCGGGCTAAAAAGCTTGATAATAAGTTCTTTTGCTTTGGAGTAGCCATGGTCCAAGAATAAAGCACCCACCAGAGCCTCCAGAGCATCCGCGAGCAAAGAAGGTTTCTCCGAGCCACCGCTTAAAAGTTCTCCTTTTCCCAATTTCAGGTACGAACCCAGCTTTAAATCTCTTGCAACTGCGGCAAGAGATTTCTCATTAACCACCTGGTGGCACATCAGGGTTAACTTTCCTTCAGGATAGTCCGGGAAAGCTTTAAAGAAATACTCGGAAATAACCAGCTCCAACACGGCATCTCCCAAAAATTCCAGCCGTTCATTGTTTTTTGAATCCTGAGTTTCATAAGCATAAGAAGAATGCGTCAGTGCTTCCTGATAAAGGTTATAATTCTGCACCGGCCATTCGAGCGCCCTTAAAAAATCTTCAATTTCCCTGGACGGCAAAATAAAAATTTAATCCTCCTTAGGTGAATGAAATGCTTTGACCAGCAGACAGGCATTGGTTCCTCCAAAGCCAAACGAATTGGAAAGAGCCACATTGATCTCCCTTTTGCATGGTTTATTGGGAACGTAAAAAAGGTCGCAGTCCGGATCTGCAAACTCATAATTAATAGTTGGAGGGATGATTCCATGTTTTATGCTCAGAAGGGTGGCTACCATCTCCACACCTCCGGCAGCACCGAGCAAATGGCCGGTCATTGATTTTGTTGAACTGATCGCCAATTTATAAGCATGCTCACCAAATAACCTCTTGATAGCCAGGGTTTCCGTTCTATCATTGTATTGGGTTGATGTACCGTGGGCATTGATATAATCTACACTTTCCGGAGCGAGCGAGGCATCCTTCAAAGCCCTTTCCATGCAAAGGTAAGCCCCATTCCCTTGGGTATCGGGTGCGGTTACATGATAGGCATCTCCCGACATTCCATAGCCCGCTATTTCTCCATAGATACCGGCGTTCCTGGCCAGAGCGCTCTCCAGTGTCTCAAGTATTAAAACCCCGGCCCCCTCACCGATGACAAAACCGTCTCTATGTAAATCAAAAGGACGGGAGGCTTTTTCCGGCTCGCTGTTTCTGGTAGACATAGCCCTCATTGCACTAAAACCGGCAAAAGCTATCGATGTCAATGGAGCTTCAGCCCCTCCGGCAATCATAATATCCGCATCGCCCCGTTTAATAATCCGGAAAGCCTCTCCCAAGGCATGGGTTCCGCTCGCACAGGCTGTTACAATAGTTGAATTGGGTCCCCGAATCCCGTAAACAATTGAGATATAACCCGCAGCTATATTGGCAATCATCATGGGAACAAGAAAGGGGCTGACGCGCCGGGGCCCCTTCTCCTGGAGAATTTTCAGCTGTGCTTCAATGGTGCCGATACCACCCACGCCGGAACCAATGATCACGCCGACTTTATTCTTATCCTCCACTTTATCAAAATCAAGAGACGCATCACTTATCGCCATTGAAGCAGCAGCCAGGGCAAAATGGGTAAAACGGTCCATTTTTTTAATATCCCGTTTTTCCATATAATCTTCCGGGTTAAAATCTTCCACTACCGCAGCAATTTGTGAAGCATAGTCCTTAAATTGTTCAACCCTTTTGATGCCGCTTCTGCCCTTTAGAAGATTTTCCCAGTATTCCTCTTTTGTCTTGCCGATCGGTGTAATCACACCCACCCCGGTTACTACTACCCTGCGCTCCAAATGCTGCACCTCATCTCAGATACTATCTTACTTAGGAAATCTGATTTTCTATGTAGCTGACAATATCCCCGACCGTTTTAATTTTTTCTACTTCTTCATCGGAGATCTCCAAATTAAATTCCTCTTCCAAAGCCATGACTAATTCGACTACGTCCAGGGAATCAGCATCAATATCCTCAAAAGTTGTATCCATGTCCAATTGCTCCTCATCCACATCGAGCTGTTCGGAAATTAAACTCTTTACTTTTTCGAATACTTCCAAATCTAGCACCTCCCTCCAGCAAAGAATTTCTGCTATAATATTACAGGGCAAGGCCCCCGTCGACTGATATCACAGCTCCGGTTATATAAGCGGCACCCTGGGCTAAAAAAAGAACGACCTCGGCTATCTCTTCAGGCTTTCCGTATCTTTCCAAGGAAATGTGCGATAACACTCTTTCCTTCACCGCATCCGGCAAAGTTTCCGTCATTTCCGTTTCAATAAAACCCGGAGCTATTGCATTGACTGTTATTGCCCTCTTACCGAGTTCCTTGGCCAGAGATTTTGTAAAAGCAATCACTCCTCCCTTTGCAGCAGCATAATTTGCCTGTCCGCTGTTTCCCGTCAACCCGGCAATGGAAGAAATATTGATAATCCGGCCACCGCTTTTCTGTTTCAACAAAGGTTTGAGGATTGCTTTACAACAATTAAACATTCCTTTAAGATTGGTATCTATCACTAGATCCCAATCTTCCTCTCTCATTAATGCCAGCAGGTTATCCCTTCTAACCCCGGCATTATTAACTAGTATATCAATTCTTCCAAAATGATCAAGTGCAGCCTTTACCATTTTCTCACATTCTGCATAAACGGTAACATCGGCCTGGACAAGTAAACCCCTTCCCCCGATCTCTTCGATTTTTTTTAATACTTCCGCGGCCGCCGCAGTTTCCCGGTTATAATTAATAACCACCGCAGCCCCGGCCTGGGCAAGAGTCAGGACGATTTCTTTTCCGATGCCCCGGGAGCCGCCGGTTACAATGGCAACTTTCCCCTGCAAAGTCACAGTTTAACCTCCTCCAGATGATTTAAAAGTTTCTGCAAGGTTTCCCGGTCTTGAACATTGACTGCCCGAACATCTTTGTTTATTTTTTTCATAAACCCCGTTAAAGTTCGGCCCGGTCCAACTTCCACAAAGAAATTATAGCCGTCCTTGATAAGAAGCTCAATGGAGCTTTCCCATAAAACAGGGCTAAAGACCTGTTTTACCAAAGAAGCTTTGATTTCTTGCGGTTCGCTTATGTACTGGGCATTGATATTGGCCACAAAAGAGATGGCGGGCTTTTTGAAAGGAACATTTTCCAATAATAAAGCCATCTTATCTTCGATACAGGTTAACAACCGGCTGTGGAAAGGTGCACTAACCGAGAGCATAACTGCTCTGGCTTTTTTCTTTTTCGCCAGGCGGCAAGCCTCTTCCAGGGCTTCCCTGTACCCGGCAATAACAATTTGTCCCGGACAGTTAAAGTTAACAGGCTCCACATGGCCAAAAGGGAGAGCCTCGCGACATATTGAAGCAACTTCATCGGAACTTAAACCTAAAATAGCAGCCATGCCGCCCTTTCCGTCAGGGACGGCCTCCTGCATATAAATAGCTCTTTTTTGAACCAGGGGAAGTGCATCGGCAAAAGTTAAGGCTCCTGCGCATACGAGTGCGCTGTACTCTCCCAAACTTAAGCCCGCTGTCCCGTCCGGGAAAAGTCCCCGCTCCCGGAGGACGGCTAATATCGCTATACTGGTTGTCAGTATCGCGGGTTGAGTAATCTCTGTACGGCGCAGTTGCTGTTCGTCTCCGAAAAAAATAATATTGCTTAACCCTATACCAAGAATATCGTCAGCTTCTTCAAATACTCTCCTGGCTCCAGCGGATATCTCCGCCAGATCTTTGCCCATTCCTCTATATTGTGACCCTTGTCCCGGGAAAATAAAAGCGCACTTTACCATTTGTTATCCCTCGCAATACAGCTTAATAGTAACAGCTACCAATTCAGCACTGCAGCCCCCCAGGTTAATCCCGCGCCAAAGGATACCAGAGCAAGAAGATCTCCCTGCTTGATCTTTCCTTCTTCCAGGGCTTCGTCCAGTACAACGGGAATTGTTGCTGAAGACATATTGCCATAGCGCTGAATATTGATTAAAACTTGCTCTTCACTTAAACCGAGCCTTTTGCAGGCTGCATTAATTATCCGGACATTGGCTTGATGAGGGGCGATATAGGTTAAATCGGACGTTTTTTTGCCGCACATCTCCAGGACATTGAGAGTGGATTCGACCATAATTTTAACGGCAAATTTAAAAATTTCAGGCCCGTTCATTTTTATGTAGTGGCCTCTTTCTTGCAGTGTCTTCAGCGTGGCCGGGCGTTTTGACCCTCCGGCCGGAATTTCGAGCAATTCTGCCTTTGAACCATCAGAATACATTTTGGAAGCCAGTATTCCCCTACCCTCCTCAACAGGTTGCATAACCACCGCCCCGGCCCCGTCGCCGAAAAGCACACAAGTACGTCGATCCGTCCAATCAACGACCGGCGAAAGAGTATCTACTCCGATTAGGAGAATATTTTTTGCCGCGCCGGTCTCTATGAACTGCTGGCCGACAGTAAGCCCGTACAGAAAACCGGTACACCCGGCGGCCAGATCAAAAGCTGCTGCCCTGTGCGCATTGAGTCTCGCCTGAACCAAACATGCTGAAGATGGAAGAGGCTGGTCGGGAGTGACCGTGGCGACGATCAATATGTCAATTTCCTCCGGTTTTAAACCCGCCCTTTCCAGAGCTATCCGCGCCGCAATTTCCGAAAGGCTTGAGTTTGTTTCCTCTCCGCTGATGATCCGTCTCTCTTTAATTCCCGATCTGGCTGTTATCCATTCATCACTGGTTTCTACTATATATTCCAGGTCATAGTTGGTTAATCTGACTACCGGAAGAGCTTTTCCCGTTGATACGATCCCAGCCTTTTTACGGGCTCTCATTCCAGCACCCCCTTCAGAGTCTTTTCCAATTCCTCTTCTATTTTTATATTTGTCCTTTTTTCAGCAAAAAGACGGGCATGTTTCAGCAAAGCCTGGGTGATTGCTCTCCTTTTCGAAGCACCGTGACATTTTATACAAATCCCGTTTACGCCGATCAGCATTGCACCTCCGTATTCCGATTCATCCAATCTGGTATAAATTTTTTGTAAAGTAGGCAAAAACATGGCGGAAACGTTGGAATCCTTTTGAAATTCGTTTTTTAAATAGGTAAAGATATACTCCGCAAACCCCTCATAGGCTTTTAAAAAAACATTGCCCACAAAACCGTCACAAATAAGTATATCGGTTTTATCATGAAAAAGATCTTTGGCTTCCAAATTGCCGATAAAATTAAAAGACAAATTTTCTTTAAATAACTGATATGTTTTCTTTATTTTGGCATTCCCTTTATTATCTTCTATACCAACATTTAAAAGGGCAATACGCGGGTTCGGTTTGCCCAAAACATCCTGAGCATAAACTTTACCCATTTGAGCGTATTGCCAAAGGTGTTCCGGTTTGGGATCCATATTTGCCCCGACATCCAGGATTACAATATTGTCCCCTGTAAAGGTGGGGCACTCCGTCAGAAGGGCAGGTCTTTTAATACCCCTTAATCTTCCCAGAAACAATAAACCGCCGGCCATGAGCGCTCCAGTGCTGCCGGCGCTGAGAACAGCGTCCGCATGCCCGGAACGGACTAATTGCAAGGCGGTAACCATTGAAGATTTTCTTTTGCGACGAATGGCAAGCCCAGGATCTTCATTATTGCCAATCACTTCATCAGCATGAACAATAACAACACGGCTTGAACATGTCTTCCGGTCAATAGACTGCTTAATTGCTTCTTCCCGGCCAACCAGCAATACTTTTAGATCTCCGGCTTGCTCAACGGCGTCAAGGGCTCCTCTTACAATTTCAACAGGGGCAAAATCACCACCCATTGCATCCACAGCTACCTGCAACAAAACACCAACCCCTAAAGAAAAAAATAAAAACAAATCCCGGGCAAGACAAAACTATCCCGGGCTTTAAAAAAGATTAAAGCTTGACGATTTCTTTTCCCTTATAATACCCGCAATGCCCGCAAATATGGTGGGGCAACTTGAATTCATGGCATTGGGGGCAGGAAACAAGCGCGGGCGCAGCCAGTTTCCAGTGGGTACGCCGTTTATCTCTCCTTGTTTTGGACGTTCTTCTCTTCGGTACTGCCAACCTGAACACCTCCACATTCTTTTGATACAGCTATTAATTATCTACTTTAATAATTTCTTCAAAAGAGACCATCTCTGATCGATATTTTCATCTGTACAGGAGCAAAGGGATTTATTTCTGTCCTGACCGCAAATGGGACACAGACCTTTGCAGTCTTCACGGCATAAAATTTTTAGCGGCTGGGAGATAAAAAAAGAATGCTTGAAATACTCATCCAGCCTGAGGGATTCCCCTTTAAAAAGGTATTGCTCTTCATGTTCGCTACCGGCATACGGAACTCTTCCGCTTTCACCCGCCTGCAGGTGAATAAATTCTTCGCTAAACGATTCTTTCAGGGTGTAGTCGGTTTGTTCCAGGCAGCGGCTGCACTCGCCTGTAAGCTCCGTCTGCCAATTCCCTTTAATAAGAATCCGGTTATTCACATAGGCTGCTTTCAGGAAAACCTTCAAAACCGGAAACTTACCATTCGGCCCTGGCGGCACTTTTATTTCCGGGTCCTTAATTTCTATCTCTCCATGATAATCTAAAAACCGCCCACCGGCCTTTTTTAAATCAGGCACAAAAAGTTCCACAATTCTACCCCCTTGGGAATCAAGCCTAATTATATATGAGGTTCAAGTTTTTTGTCAAGGAAATAGTTTTTATCAATTGTTTAATATGTGATGCCGTCAAATTCTTGAGCTTCCTCGCCGCTAAAGGAAATCATTATCCTGTTCGGAATACAGACAATACTCTCGTAATCGCGGCTGATCCATCCGGTATGGGAACAAATTCCCCGCGGGCAATGGTCTTCGGGAAGGGGAAGCAGGCGCACCCTCCCCCGGCTGATCTCCAAGGTTGCAATATATTCGTCGTTTTTTCCATAGGGGAACTGTACAGTACTCATGGTTTGATCGTCAAAAGAGATTTCCTTAACAAAGTTGTTATTTACAAAAATTGAGATATATTTTTGTTCCCCTCGCGCATCCAGGCGATAATTAAAAAAAAATATTGCCAGGCTTAATACGAGAACGGACACAATTAATAATTTATCATAAAAGGTCAGTTTTATGCGCATACTCTTTATTCTCCCTTTTGCCTTACAAAGCTTTAACTTTCAGCTTATACGTGGCGCTTCCTATGGCGGTAAGGGCACCATTGTTGTAAATATGAACTTGTCCAAATGCCATTGAACTGCCCCTGTGAAGGATTTCTCCTTCAATATAGACCGTTCCTTCGGTTATTGCCCTTAAATAATTTACCTTTAATTCCACTGTGGCAATGCCCCTTACTTTCCTATCCTGAAAAAGAGCGCATCCCAGGGCAGCATCGACTAAAGAGGCAATAACGCCGCCGTGCAATGTTCCCATAGGATTGGTCAGATTTTTATTATACTCCAGAACGAGACGGGCGCGCGGATATACTGCTTCCTCAACTTTGATCCCCAAAAGATGCATATAAGGAGAAGGCCCAATTATATTATTATCCATATTCTTTTTTGCCTTTCTTTTAACATTTTATCTATAGTCAAAGACTGCAAAATAAGCTACAATCACATTTATAGTTCCTATTTATAAGGAGGGTTAAAATAAACATTGTTATTTCGCAAAGCAAGAATGTCCGATACTAAAGATATTGCTGCTCTGATTAATTTCTACGCGGAAAAGGGCGTCATGCTCCCCAGGACACTTCCTTCCATTTACCAGAGAATCAGGGATTTTACCTTAATTGAAGAAAATAACACAATTATCGCCGTGGGAAGCCTGCGCATCCTCTGGAACGACCTGGCGGAAATCTGTTCCCTGGCAGTTCGCCCCGAAAGCGTAAACCGTGGACTGGGTTCTTCCCTTGTAAAAAAAATGATTCAGGAAAGTAGAGAACTCGAAATAAAAAATATTTTCACACTGACTTATCAGCCGGTATTTTTTGAAAAGTGCGGTTTTAAAAGAATTAGTAAGGAAAGTTTGCCGCAAAAAGTATGGACGGAATGCGTTAACTGCCCTAAATTCCCGAACTGTGATGAGATCGCCTTAATTAAAAACATCGGTTAACTTCCGCTTTTTATTTTCCTTATCACGGCACCGGTCATTTGAGAAGTCGTTGCCTCTCCTCCAAGGTCGTAAGTAACATCTTTTCTTTCAGCAATAACTTCCGCGAGGGCTTTTTCTATTTTTACGGCAATTTCGTTTTGCCCGAGATACTTTAACATTAAAACAACTGACAGCAGAATTGCCGTTGGATTAACTTTGTTTTGGCCGGCATACTTAGGAGCGCTGCCGTGGACGGGTTCGAAAATAGCCGCATTCTCACCAATATTTGCACCTGGTGCGACTCCGAGGCCTCCGACCAGCCCGGCGCAAAGATCGGAAATAATATCACCGTAAAGGTTGGGCATCACCATGACGTCATAAAGGTGCGGCTTGCTGACCAATTGCATGCACATATTGTCCACAATGCGGTCCTCAAATTCAATATCCGGATATTCTTTCGCCACCGCTCTGGCTACCTCCAGAAAAAGGCCGTCGGTGCATTTCATAATATTGGCCTTATGTACTGCCGTTACTTTCTTACGATTTTCCCTCCTGGCATACTCAAAAGCAAAACGAACAATCCGTTCCGAACCCTTGCGGGTAATAATTTTAATACTTTCTGCCGCATCTTCCCCGACCATATGTTCTATGCCGGCATAAAGGTCTTCCGTATTCTCCCGAACAACAACCAGATCAATATTGTCATAACGGCTCAGCACCCCTTGATAGGTCCTTGCCGGCCGAAGATTGACATAAAGATCCAGCTCTTTCCTCAAGGCCACGTTTATGCTCCTGAATCCGGTACCCACAGGGGTAGTAATAGGGCCTTTCAAGGCCACCTTATTCCTACGAATGGAATTAAGGGTTTCCTCCGGCAAAACGCCCATTCCTTTTTCAAAGGCAGTCTGACCTGCATGCATGATTTCCCATTTAAGATCTGCACCGGATGCTTCCAGAACCTCCAGAGCTGCAGACGTTAGCTCCGGCCCCGTTCCGTCACCGGGAATTACCGTTATCGTTTGCATAGTTGTCTCCTCCCATATTTAGGGGTTTCAATATTCTCCGGAATATATCTGTTGGTAACGCATATACGTCTTTTCAACTTTCTTAATAAAGGACCGGGTCTCGGCAAACGGAATATCTTCCAAATTTTCCCTTTTACCGTCCCAAATTCCGTCATCAAGCCACCTTTTGACATGCCCTCTCCCACCGTTATAAGCTGCCAGTGCCGGATAAAGTTCAGCGTCAAACTGTTGGAGAAGATTATTAATGTACCAGGTCCCAAGTAAAATGTTAACAGAAGGGTCAAGAAGTTTTTCTTCAGAAAAACTTTCCAATCCAAGTTGCTCGGCAATCCAAAACCCTGTCTCAGGCATAATCTGCATTAATCCCTCCGCTCCTTTTTCTGACCTGGCCGTATGCTTAAAACTGCTTTCAACCCGGATAATTGAGACAATGAGCAAAGGATCTATTCCATATTTAGCTGCTTCTGAGACAATTATTTCCCTGTAGGGAAAAGGATAGACAAATCGGGCAATATTATTCTGCTGGCTGAGCAAGATATACAAAAATAAAAGGAATAAAAAAAAGTAAAATAGCCTTTTTAATGCTTTTAACAAAAGAACACCCCGAATTTAATCTCCAGGTTTTCAGAATTTGAGCAGTCTTTTATCCTGATTCCTGTTTTTGATTTCTACCAAAAGCGGCCAATTTATCCCAAATCTGCTCTACTTGTTCCTGCAAGCAGGCTACAGGACCGTTATTATAAATAATAAAATCCGCAGCCTTAATTTTTTCTTGAACATCCATCTGAGATGCAATACGGCGTAGCGCTTCCTCCCGGACAAGACCGTCCCTTTTGCTTAACCTTTCAATCTGTATTTCTTTATCAGCAGCAACAACGAGGACAACATCCACATATTTATCCATCCCGACCTCAAAAAGAAGAGGGATATCCCAGACCTGAATTTTTCCAGGAAATTTTCGGGCAAACTCTTTGCTTTTAATGAAAAATAACTCTTCAATCCGTGGATGAGTAATGTTGTTTAACTTGCGCAGGGCCTCGCTGTCTGAAAAAACAAGGGATGCAATCTGCGCCCGATCCAGCAGCCCCCCATCCTTTAAAACCCTTTTTCCAAGCCAGGAAACGATATCAACCCAGGCCGGTTTCCCAGGCTCAACGATCTCCCTGGCTATTTGATCCCCATCAAGCAGCAGGGCACCTTTTGCCACAAGCATCCTTGCTACTGTTGATTTACCGCAGGCAATACCTCCGGTCAAGCCCACTTTAATCAAAACTTTAACCATCCTTTTATAAAAAAAAAGCATTAAGATGCCTACCGCTTATAGTATATTCAAAACGGCCGGTAAAATCAATCTACCTGAGAGCTCATTAAAGCCTCTTTTCACCTTCCCTTTACTGCCGGCATACCCTATTAGAGCATCAGGAAACTGAAGGTGATGTAATGAAATTTTTTACTGCCTTATTGCTGGCCGCAGCTCTTAGTGCAGATGGTTTTGGTGTCGGTCTGGCTTATGGGATCAGAAAGATTAAAGTCTCTTTTTTTTCTATACTATTAATTATTTTTTGTGCGGTTTTAGCTATGACGTTTTCTTTAATATTCGGTCAGTTGATTGCCGGCTTTATCCCGTATCATCTTACAAGTTTTTTCGGCGGCAGCATACTCGTCCTATTTGGTTTTTGGCAGCTGCTCGAAGGATTAAAAAAATATAAGGATAATCCTGTCCTGCTGACGATAAAACTGAAAACCTTTGGTTTGGTCCTGCAAATCATTCGTGAACCGGAAAATGCCGACATGGACAGATCGGGAGATATCAATTACAAAGAGGCATTACTCCTGGGAATTGCCTTAAATATAGATGTTGCGGGAGTAGGCCTTGGAGCTGCTATGGCCGGCTATTCGTTCATATTAATACCTTTTGTCACAATAGGTTTATTTTTTGCATTATACTTGGGATTAATTATCGGGAAAAAATCTATCACAGGTTTTATCGGTAAAAAAGGATACATAATACCAGGATTAGTATTAATGCTTTTAGGATTAATAAATTATATTCGCTAAAACAAGGACCACAAATTACTACAAAATTCACAAAATACTATTGACACGCTATCAATTTTGTTGTATATATTGTACGAAGTTTAAAAATTTAATATCGTTACCCGGTCAAAGCTTTTATTGTGAAAACAATAATTGCGGAGTAAGTCATCTAAGTCCTTTTGGATATGATGTACTTATGTGAGAAGCGACTATCAGGGTGGATAGTTATTTTTGTGGCTATCCACTTTTTTATATTCAAAGGCTCACAAGTACAATCCAAAAGGAAGGGGGTGATTTACTTGAAAAAAGTTATTGTACCGGCTGTTTGTGCGGTTCTGCTGGTTATTTTAATGAAATTCTCAGTTAATCCCCAAATTGAAATAACCGGCATTATTTTTGCAGCAGCTATTGGTCTGTTGGTTGGTTCCTTAATAAACAAAATTATTTTTAAAAATAGAGAGGCAGAAAGTAACCATAAAGATTCCATCTGAAAAGTGTACGTGCAAAAAAAATCGATAACTGTAAACATCAACTTAAAAGCTGCTTTTAACTGAAGCGGCTTTTAAGTTTCCACGGTAAAAACTTTTGCAGAATTGCTGATATTTCGCTGTAATAACTAACAAGTAAAGAGCAAACCATTTCAAAAAACCTGGCAGGCGGGGCAAAAGTAGGTTCCCCGGCCCGCCACAACCCGGCGCACGATTACATGGCCACACCTTGGACAGGGTTCGTTTTCCCTGCGGTAGACCTTAAGCCGTTTTTGAAATTCTCCGGGGCGGCCGTAGGGATCCTGATAATTGGCCACACTGACACCCCCGTGCTCTATCCCTTCCTGAAGGACATTTTGAATAGACCGCCACAGATTAAGCTGCTCGCTAAAATTTAAGGTTCCCACCCTGCGAGAAGGGTTTAAACAAGCCCGAAAGAGCGCTTCATCCGTATAAATATTTCCCAGACCGCTAAAGTTTTTTTGATCAAGGAGGAAAGTTTTTAAACGACTTTTGGGCTTCTTTTTTAGTCCCTCCAGGAAAAAATGAAAGCCGTGAACATCTTCTAAAAGATCGGGACCTAGCCGGGTCCGGTTAAACTTTTCCAACTCCCCTTTATCCCAGAGCCTGAATGTGGCAAATTTTCGTATATCACGAAAATGAAGCTCGCTGCCCCCTTCCAAAAAAAAGACGGCCCGGACATACTTATCCACCCGGTGCGCCTCCTGAAAAAAGAAAAAAGCTCCGGTCATACGGAGGTGGACTTCCAAAATTTTTTCCCCGGTCAAGCAAAAATGAAGGTACTTGCCCCGGCGACTAACTTTCAAAATTTGTTTCCCCTGTACCTTTTCAACAAAATCTTCGGCAGAGAGCCTACCGAGCATCCCGGTGTAAAAAAACTTTATTGCGGTTATTTTTTTGCCGGCCAAGCAACCGTTTAAAATCCTGGCTATTAATTCTACTTCGGGAAGTTCAGGCATACTTAATCTCCCTTCAAGGGAAAAAGATGGTACCAATCCTTGCCGGCTTTAAGATCAACTTTTAAAGGAACAGAAAGGGGAAAGATCCCTTCCATTTTTTCCTTAACCATCATGCTCAATTTTTCCAGTTCCTCTTGGGGCACTTCAAATATCAGCTCGTCATGAACCTGAAGCAGCATGGAAGCCCTGTAATTTTCCTTTTCCAGTTCCCTGTCGATTGCACACATGGCAGCCTTAATAATATCTGCCGCGGAGCCCTGGACAGGGGTATTACGGGCTATTCTTTCCGCAAAACTGCGCCGGCTGAAATTGGAATGATTAATATCGCGAAGGTAACGCCTCCGGTTCATAACGGTGGTAACATAACCCTTTTTCCTGGCCTCGGAAATACAGTCTTTAATATACTGCTCAACCCCGGGATAGCGCTGAAAATACTGTTTTATATACTGGCCTGCCTCCGCCCGGGATATCTGCAGGTCCTGAGACAGCCCGTAATCGCTGATCCCGTAGATAATGCCGAAATTTACCGCTTTTGCTCTGCTCCGCATTAAAGGGGTCACCTGGGCCGGAGGGACGCCGAATACTTCTGCAGCTGTTCTGGTGTGAATATCCTCGCCGCTTTTAAAAGCTTCAATCAGGCCGGGATCCTGGGAAAGATGAGCCAGAATGCGAAGTTCAATCTGTGAATAATCGGCAGCAAATAAGAGACTATTTTTATTCGAAGGGATAAAAGCCCTGCGCAATCTCTTTCCGCTTTCCAGCTTGACGGGAATGTTTTGCAGGTTTGGATCTTTGCTGCTCAGCCTTCCTGTGGCAGTAACAGCCTGGTTAAAAGTTGTATGAATCCTTCCCGTTTTTTTATTAATAAAGGGATAAAACCCTTCCAAATACGTATTTTTTAATTTGCTAAGGGTGCGGTATTCATATATCAGGGAAGCGATGGGATGAATATTGGCCAACTCCTGCAGAACCCTGGCATCAGTGGAATAGCCCGTTTTTATTTTGCGGACAACGGGAAGCTTAAGTTTTTCAAAAAGTATATAGCTCAGTTGCTGCGGGGAATTAAGATTAAAGCTTTGGCCGGCCATTGTAGTAATTTCTTTTTCCAATTGAAAAAGGCTTGCCTCCATTTCCTCCGCCAGTTCCTGTAATATTTTTTTATCCACCTTAATTCCCTTTAACTCCATTTTTGCTAAAACCGGAACCAGCGGCAATTCCAGGCGGAACAGCAAATCTTTAAGCTTGCGGAGTTCCAAATTGTCGCGAAGAACTTTTTCCAGAAGAAACAGTTCTCCAACACTTCGGGCAAGAAAACTCAACTCCTGTTCTTCTTTTTCTTTTCCCGCAGCTTTTTTCTCCGGCAGGGGAATTTTACTGCCCAAATATTCTTCCAATAAGAGGGAAAGATGATAAGCCGGCTTATCCGCTTCAAGCAAGTAAGCGGCCAAAAGCGTGTCGAAGGCGGCGCACTTGAAGGTAATGCCGTTGTTTAATAAAAATTTAAGCAAAACTTTTAGATCGTGGGTAATTAATTGGAGCGACCGGTCTTCAAAGATTTTTTTAAGCTTCCCGCAAATCTGCTCAAGGGGTAGGCCATTGCTTTGAAAAGAGATATAACAGGGCTCTTCTCCCTTAAGGGAAAAAACCATCCCCCGGCAACAATTTTCATAGGGGGGAGATGACTCTTTCTGCAAGGACAAAAGCACTGCAAAGGAAGAAGCCCGTGACAGACGGCCTAAAAATGACTCCAGTTCATCTATGCTGGAAAGAAAACGCGGTTTAACCCATTTTTTTTCTTCCAGAAGAGAGATCTGCCCCGTTTCCCCGGCTATCTCAGGTGCCTTTTTTCCGGAACTTTTGGCCCCTTTTTCCGCCAACTCCGGTATTTTTTTTAAAAGGCTGTTGAATTCCAGGCGCGAAAAAAGGCCGTACAGCGCGTCAATGTCCGGCCCGGAAAAGCGGCATTCTTCCAGTGAGAGTTCAATGGGAACCTGCCTGTCGATAGTTACCAGTTCTCTGCTGAGCAAGGCCTGAGCTGCGTTGCGGCTTAAAGATTCCCCCAGCTTACCTCCCACTTTTTCAGGGCGCAGAAGCAGCTCGTCAAGGGATTTATATTTTTGCAATAACTGCAGGGCCCTTTTTTCACCGATACCCGGCACCCCGGGTATGTTATCCGAACTGTCTCCTTTTAAGGCTTTAAAATCAATCCACTGTTCGGGGGCAAGGCCAAAGTCTTCCCACAACCGCTTAGGTGTTACCTCTACCAGATTGGAGATCCCCTTGCGGGTAATTAAAACCTTTACTGCGGGAGATAAAAGCTGGTACACATCCGCATCCGCGGTCACTATTACCGTCAAAAGGCCTGCTTCCTCTCCCAGGCGGGCGAAGGTGCCGATCAAATCATCGGCCTCATAGCCTTCTTTTTCAAAATAAGGAATGTTAAAAGCGCAGAGAACTTCTTTTATCAGGGGCAATTGCTCGCTCATTTCCGGCGGGGTCTTTTCCCTCGTTGCCTTGTAGCTTTCGTATTTTTGATGCCTGAAAGTCGGGCTTGGGTAATCGAACGCCACCGCCAGGTAGTCCGGAGATTCATCCTTTATTAAGCGCAAGAGCATATTGGTGAAACCCAGGACCGCACCCGTATGCATTCCCTGTTTGGTAACCAATTCCAGGGGCAGGGCAAAAAAGGCTCTGTAAGCAAGGCTATGACCGTCAAGAACAAAAAATGTGGGTTGTTTTTCCCGCCTTTGGGGCATTTTTTACTTCCCTCTAACGCTCTATATTTTCTTAAGCAGATTCACCATTTCAATGGCTCCCAGAGCAGCATCCCATCCTTTATTGCCGGCCTTTGTCCCGGCTCTTTCAATAGCCTGTTCCAGATTATCGCTGGTGATAATGCCGAACATAACCGGAATTTCTGTTTCTAAAGCTACCAAGGCGATACCTTTAGCCACTTCGGAGGCTACATACTCAAAATGCGGAGTTGCTCCCCTGATGACGGCTCCCAGGCAGATCACTGCATCAAAACGTCCGCTGCGGGCAACTTTTTTGGCTACAAGGGGTATCTCGAAAGAACCCGGCACCCAGAATACTTCAATATTCTCTTCCTGGGCGTCGTGCCTTCTTAATACATCGAATGCTCCGGAAAGAAGCTTGCTGGAGATAAATTCATTAAAACGGCTGACTACAATTCCAAAGCGAAAATCCTTTGCGGTAAGATGTCCTTCATGTTGTCTGATCAAATCCTTTTACCCCCCAAAAGAAATATTTTCCAGGAAATGCCCGAGTTTGTCTTTTTTTGTTTTCAAGTAACGGGCGCTGTAAGAATTCGGCGAAATTTCAATGGGGACGCGCTCAACGATAGTTAGCCCATACCCCTCAAGTCCTTTAATCTTGCGTGGATTATTTGTTAAGAGGCGCATTTTCCCTACGCCCAGATCAACAAGTATTTGAGCGCCTAAACCATAATCCCGGAGGTCCGCCGGAAAACCCAGTTCTTCATTGGCTTCCACAGTATCTCTTCCACAGTCCTGAAGATAATAGGCCTTTAACTTATTGACCAGCCCGATGCCTCTTCCTTCCTGCCGCATGTAGACCAGTACGCCGCAACCCTCGTCATCTATTTGTTTCATCGCCTGGGCTAACTGCATCCCGCAATCGCACCGCAGTGAACCCAGAACATCTCCTGTAAAACATTCCGAATGAACCCGCACCAGAACGGGCTTGTCGCTGTCTATCTCCCCTTTTACCATCGCCAAATGAATTTTTTCATCAAGGGAATTCTCATAAGCAATAAGCTTAAATTCTCCAAAAGAGGTGGGTAAAATTGTTTCTGCAGCCTTCCAGATAAGTTTTTCTGTTTTCATCCGATAATTTATCAGGTCAGCAATGGTCACTATTTTCATGCCATGCTTCTTGGCAAACTCCAAAAGCTGCGGAACACGGGCCATTGTACCGTCTTCATTCATAATCTCACAGATAACTCCGGCAGGATAAACACCGGCCAATTTAGCCAGATCAATAACAGCCTCCGTATGGCCTGCCCTGCGCAGCACTCCTCCCTCCTTGGCCTTAAGGGGGAAAATATGCCCCGGGCGGGTAAAATCCGAAGACTTAGCATTTTTGTCAATCAGTTTTTTAATGGTTTCGGCTCTCTCAAAGGCGGAAATTCCGGTACTTGTCCCTTTGGCATCGACAGAGACTGTAAATGCTGTTTCCCTGCTGTCTGTGTTATTGGTTACCATCAGGGGAAGATCGAGCTCTTCAATACGCTCCGCAGTAAGAGGAACACAGACCAGCCCTCGTCCATAACGGGTCATAAAATTTACCGCTTCAGGAGTTACTTTTTCCGCGGCCAGTACCAGGTCACCTTCGTTTTCTCTATCTTCGTCATCAACCACGATAAACATTCTTCCCTCTCTGAAATCTTCAATGGCTTCTTCAATTGAATTAAACGTCCCCAACATTTTACCATCCCCTTCTTCTACATCAAAAATTTAAATAAAGCCGTTTTCCGATAAAAAAGACATTGTCAAACCTTGGCGCTGCCCTTTGCCGTTCTTCTCCCGGGAAAGTAGCGGAGCCAGAAACTTCTCCAGGTATTTACCCAGCAAGTCCGCCTCCAGGTTTACCTTGTCTCCCGGCTTCCTGTAATACAAAACCGTTTGTTGTAGCGTATGAGGAATCAAAGAAACCTTAAAAGAAGTATCATCGACATCTACAATGGTTAAACTTACGCCGTCAACGGCAATAGAACCCTTCACCAGAGCATAGCGCAAAACCTCCGGAGGTGCGCTAAAACATTTGATCACAGCATTGCCTTCCCGCTGTTCCCGGAGCAGTATCCCGGTTCCATCAATATGGCCGCTCACAAAATGGCCTCCCAGCCTTCCTCCTGCGGCCAGGGCCCTCTCCAGGTTAACCTTTTCGCCTATTTTAAGGTCCTGCAGATTTGTCCTGCGCATAGTCTCAGGCATAACATCTGCATAAAAAGCATCCCCGGTAACCTTCGTTGCCGTCAAGCAAACACCGTTAACGGCTATGCTGTCACCAACTTTAAGATCTTCCAAAACTTTTCTGCCCTTAATAAAAAGAACAGCGCTTTCTTTATTGAACTGCCTGCCCAATACTTCTCCCAGTTCTTCCACAATACCCGTGAACATTTTCTTCCCCCCTTACAGGGTAGCCGATAATTAACAAATCCTGGTCAAGCTGTTTCATTTCAATATCTTCAACTATCCAGGCATCACTAAGGTCCTTAGCTCCCTCCCCTTCAAGGGGAGTCGGCGCACCTTTCCCGCCGACAAGCTTCGGGGCAAGAAAGAAATAAATTTTATCAATCAAGTTTTCAGTCAAAAAGGAGTAATTTAAAGTTCCTCCTCCTTCGGCCATAAGAATACTTATTTCTTTTTTACCCAAAACGCTCATCATGGCCCGTAAATCGACGCGTCCGTTTTTTAATGGAAGAACAAGAACTTCTACCCCTGCAGATTCCAGAGATGCCAGTTTGGAGGACGGAGCCAGTTCTGTCGTCGCAAGAATTGTTTTAATCTCAGCAGCCGTTTTTACAACTCTGGATTCTAAGGGCAGCCTTCCCTTGCTGTCAACTATAATGCGGGCGGGATTAGCGCTCTTTTCGCCGTTAAGGCGTACATTGAGGAGCGGATCGTCCTGTAAAAGGGTATTTATCCCCACGACAATACCATCTGACATTGAACGCAATTTATGAACAAATTTGCGCGATTTTGGGCCGGTAATCCACCGAGATTGTCCGCTTTTAACAGCAATTTTCCCATCAAGGGTCATTGCCATTTTAACGATGAGAAACGGAGTTTTGGTAGTTATATATTTTAAAAAAACCTCGTTTAGGCGTCGCGCCTTTTCCTCCAAAACACCGACTCTCACCTTAATACCGGCCTCTCTGAGCCTGCGGATTCCCGCACCGGAAACAATCGGATTAGGGTCAACCATAGCTACAACAACTTTTTTAACACCTGCCTGAATAATAGCCTCCACACAAGGAGGGGTCCGGCCGTGATGAGAACAGGGCTCCAAGTTTGTATATAATGTGGCTCCCCGGGCTTTTTCACCGGCTTCCTGCAGAGCTACAATCTCGGCATGAGGTCCTCCTGCCTTTGCATGAAAACCCGTGCCTAGTACCTCTCCATCTTTAACAAGAACGGCACCAACCATTGGATTGGGGCTGGTTTTCCCCAAACCCTGCCGGGCAAGATCCAGAGCAGACCACATATATCGCTCCTCAGGGTCCATTTTAGTTTTCCTCACCTCTTATTATTTTCTTAATATTATAACATAAAACACAATTTTTTCAAACAATTCTTTCTCTGGGCACTGTTCTTTTGAAGGTATCGATTAGAGCAGCAGGATTCGGATGCCGGAAAAGAGCCGAACCTGCTACCAGCACCTCTGCCCCGGCAGCAATTACATCCGCGCAGGTTTCTTCATTTATACCCCCGTCTACCTGAATTAGAAAGGTTAGACCCCTTTTTTTCTTTTCCTCTGCCAGAGCCCTAATCTTAGGAAGAACCGCGGGAATAAAATCCTGGCCTCCAAAGCCGGGATTAACGGACATAATCAGAACAAGGTCCAGATCAGGAAGCAAATATTCCAGGGTACTCAGGGGAGTGGCCGGGTTAAGGGCAACTCCTGCCAAAATCCCCTTTTCTTTAATACTGTAAATCATTCTGTGAAGGTGCAGACAGGCTTCGGCATGAACGGTCAAAGAACCCGCCCCCGCATTATAGAAAGCATCTAAAAACAATTCAGGCTGCTGAATCATAAGGTGTACATCGAGAAAAAGACGGGTCCGTCCCTGCAATGCTTTGACGATTAAAGGTCCTAAAGTAATATTCGGGACAAAGTGTCCGTCCATAACGTCTATATGCAGCCAATCCGCACCGGCAGATTCCATCTTTTGCACTTCGTGCAGAAGACAAGCAAAATCGGCTGAAAGAATAGAAGGTGCCACTTTAATCATTCTTCCCCTCCCCTTTACCGGTAAAAACTTTTTTGCTTTTTGATCTCTTCAAGAAAAGCCAGGTAGTGACCGTATCTCCATGGGGCTATTTTTCCCCGGCTAAGAGCCTCCTTGACCGCACAATCCGGTTCAGCGACGTGAAGACAACCGCTAAAACGGCATGAGCCTGCCAGAGACTGCATCTCCGGGAAAAAAAGCGCTAAACTTTCCTCAGTTAAGCCCTTTAAGTCCAACTTTTGAAAGCCGGGTGTATCCGCAATAAAAGCGTTCCCGTTCAGCCCAATTAAACTGACCTCTCGGGTAGTCTGGCGGCCTTTTTTGCTTTTTTTGCTAACGGGCGAGGAAAGCAAGTCCAGGCCCGGCTTAAGCTTATTGACCAGTGTAGTCTTCCCCGCTCCGGAGGGGCCTGCCAGGACACAGATTTTTCCCTGCAACGTGCTTTTGATTTCAGGAAAACCCCGGCCGGTTACAGCACTGGTGAAAAAGACTCTGTACCCGCAAGCCCGGTAAACATCTGCAATCCTGGAAAAGTCGTTTAAGTCCTCTGCTTCGAGTAAATCTATTTTACTGAAACAAATAACAACTTCCAAGCCGGATACCTCAGCGGCCAAGATAATCCGGTCAAGGAGAAAAAGGGCAAGGGGAGGTTCTTTTATGGAAAAAAGAGCAATGACCTGGTCAACATTCGCTACCGGAGGTCTTATCAAGCTGTTTTTCCGAGGAAAAACGTTTTCGATAACTCCCTCGCCATCTGCAGTTTCAACGACCTCGACAAGATCTCCAACCAGCAGCCGCACCCCTTTTTCTTTTAAACGCCCTCTTACCCGGCAGAACATTAACTTATCCCCGGATCCCCGGACATAATAAAAACCGCCTTTTGCTTGTACTAAACGCCCTTGCAGGAAAGTCCCGGTTTTCCAAACCGGCTGTTACCTCGGTTCGGCACTTGATCAGTTAATCAAGTGGATAGCTTGAAAGTTTGAACCCAAGCTATCAAAAACGCAGGGTACACCTACCTTTCATCTTAATTTTTTAAGCAGCCTCACTTCTACATTAACCCTAAAACAGTTACACTTTTTAGTTATCTTCACCGTATCACCCGGAAGCGTTTCTTTTAAACCGCCCCTTTATGGAAATTGTTTCGTATCAATTGTATAATATTCGTCGCCCCGCAATTCCATCAATGACACATAACCGGAGCCGGTTCCTTTTACATCTATCACCTGGCCGTGGTAGGCCCCTTCATAAACGACGCGGCTTCCCTCTTCATCTTCCACAATTACCTTGATAACCTGGCCAATGGAAACCTGCGGATGTACCTGTATGGAATAAATTTCATGGGTTCCCGGCTTACGGCCTTTGCTTACAACCAGATCCACCGCATCGCCGGATTGCACCATCTCACCGGCAAGGGGAAATTGAGAAATGATATGTCCTTCAGGAATATCGGAGGAATCCTCTTCCTTCACATTGCGTAAAACCAGTCCATAAAGAGTAAGCCACTGCTGGGCATCCTCCAGGGTCCAGCCCTGAAAATCCCGTAATGAGAAGGGTTTTTTCCCGCGACTGATAATGACATTAACGGTTTCCCCCTTGGAAAGCCGGAAATTTTGGCTTGGATCCTGCCTTATCACATAGCCCGAAGCTATTTCTTCATTATATTCTCTGCTTACATCCATTTCCAATCCAACATCCTTTAACATCAGGCGGGCTTCCAGCTCTGATCTTCCTACCAGAGAAGGGACTTCTGCAAACTCCGGTCCCAGGCTGACAATCACTTCTATAACCCGCTTTTGACGTACCTTTCTTTCTGCCGGAGGATCCTGGGAGATAATATGGCCGGGCGAAACATTTTCATCGTGCATCTCCCCTGCTATTTTAAAACCGAGCCCGGCTTCAGACAATGTGTTTTGAGCCTCCTGAATACTAAGATTGCGGACATCAGGAACTGAAACTTCGGGAACGATCAGGATACCCCGCAACAAAGCGAAACCGCCCCAGAAGAATAACAGCACCGCTGCAAGTACACCTGTGTAGAAAAGCATTTTTTTTAGTTTAAAGCGCCTTTTCTTCACTTCTTCCTGCTCCTCATCGTCCTCTGCAAAAGAATTCCCGGGTGGGGTATAAAAATAACGCCCCTTTCTACCCCGGCAATCCGTTTCCTCCCGGCTTTCCAGCCACTCTTCCAGGTCTTCCTTCAGCTCCAGCGCGCCGGGATAACGCAAATTCCGGTCTTTGTGCAGGGTTTTCATGACTATTTTGTCCAATTTCTGCGGTAATGCGGGGTTTAATTCCCTGGGGGGAACAATATCCTCCTGAAGATGTTTTAAAGCAACTGAAATGGGGCTTTCTCCGGAAAAAGGAACACTGCCTGTTAACAATTCATAAAGGACAACTCCAAGAGAGTAAATATCAGACTTCTGATCCGCACAACTTCCCCGCGCCTGCTCCGGCGAAGAATAATGAACGGAGCCCAAAAGAGAGCGGCCATGAGTAATCGTCGCGTCGGCCGCAGCACGGGCAATCCCGAAGTCTGTAACTTTTACCCTTCCGTCCGGAGTGATAATAATATTTTGCGGCTTGATGTCGCGATGAATGACGTTCTCGCTGTGTGCATGTACCAGTGCGTCGCAGATTTGAAGGACTAATCTGACAGCTTCTTCTGCTTTTAAACAACCTTTTTGCTGGATAAGGCTTTTTAAAGTTTCACCCTGAACATATTCCATCACAATAAAGTGTATGCCTTCTTCTTCCCCTTCGTCATAAACATTAACAATTGAGGGATGGGAGAGCATAGCCGAAGCTTTGGCCTCCTGTTTAAAACGGCGTAAAAACTCAGGGTCATTGACAAATTGTTCATAAAGAATTTTAATGGCAACATAGCGGTTTAAACGCCGGTCAATACCTTTATATACTCGGGCCATTCCGCCTTCGCCAATTTTTTCAAATATTTCATAACGGTTCCCCAGCAGCCTGCCGAGCATTCTTTTCACTCTGGTTTCACCCTAATTGTAATTTTTTTTTCAAAACCAGGATATCAGCATACTTGTATTAATACAAAGGTAATATTATCCAGACCCCCAAAATTGTTGGCCTGTTTCAAGAGTTCATCTGCGGCGGATTCGAGATCAGGGTGACCGGTAATTATCCTCCTTATTTGTTCAGGTCTTAGCATAGAGGTCAAGCCATCTGTACAGAGCAGTATGTAATCGCCACATTGGGGTTTTGACCGGTAAAAATCAACCTTGTACGAGGATACAGTCCCCAGAGCCCTGGTAAGAAGGTGGCGCTGCGGGTGGGTATAGGCTTCTTCCGGGTCTATTTCACCGCTCTTGACCAGCACTGCTACCAAGGAATGGTCCTCGGTAATTTGCACACATTTTTCTTTACTAAAGATATGAACCTGGCTGTCCCCCACATGCCCCACCAGAAGTTCGCCATCCCGCAATACTATCACGGTCAGAGTAGTGCCCATCCCTTCAAACTCGCGGTTTCGCCGCTGTGCAGCCAGTATTTCTTCATTTGCTTCCCGGATAAATTCCTGCAAAAATAACTGGCAGACCTGCAAGTCCCCCTGCTGTATTGTTTGTCGTTGCTCATTAATTTTTTTCTCCAATAGCTCAATAGCTATGGAACTGGCAACTTCACCGGCAGCATACCCGCCCATGCCGTCAGCAACTGCAAAAAGAAAAGGACCATTTTCGGGGGGAACATAAAAACGATCCTCATTTTTTTCACGCCTGCAACCCCGATGAGAACGGGCTGTAAATTTTAACATAGTCTCTCCCTCGCCATTTCGGCCTGGTAGAGTAAGTATAACAAAAAGGAATTTGAAAAGCAACGAACTTTTCTTTGATAAACTTTAAAAAATCGAGAAAAAAGGCGAATTATCTCTTTCTTAGCCGCGCCAGGAAAAAACCGTCAAGGTCGTGTTTATGAGGCCAGAGATAAACCATCCCGGCCTCTTTTTCCTCCCTTTGAAGCTCCTTAGGCAACAGGGGGGCAAGCAAATCCGGGACAGCCGAAGGTTCCTTTTTCAGAAAGCTGAGAATCACATCCCTTGTTTCCTCGGGTTCAGTTGAACAAGCGCTGTACACCAAAACCCCTCCTGGCTTAAGGGTTTGAAAGGCACTCCAAAGGAGCTCTGTTTGCAGCTTGGCAAGCTCTAAAATATCCTTTTCTTTTCTGCGCCATTTTAATTCCCCTTTACGCCGGACAACCCCCAGACCGGAACAGGGAACATCGAGGAGGACCCGGTCAAAAAAACCGTACTTATCGGAAGAAATAGTCCGCCCGTCCAGCTTTTCAGCCCTGACAATTTTAATATCCAGCCTCTTTGTTGTTTTTTGAAGCAATTTTAAGCGATGCGGATATAAATCTGCAGCAACAATTGTCCCTTTGTTGTCCATAATCATGGCCAGATGAGACGTCTTCCCCCCGGGCGCGCTGCACAGGTCAAGAACACAATCGCCCGGTTCTGGTTTTAAAAGGGGGGCCACCAGCATCGAGGCCTCTCCCTGAACCTGGAAAAGGCCATCCTGAAAGCTTTTCAGGTCTGTCAACTTTTTTGTTAGCTTCAGCACCAATCCCTCGGGGGCATAGCGGCAGAACTCGGCTTTTATCCCTTCCGCTTCCAGAAGCTCTTTTAGATTTTTCGGGGTCGTTTTTAAAGTGTTTGTCCTTATACTTAAAGGAGGCACCCGGTTATTGGCCATGCAAAGCTCTTCGGCTTCGTCAAAACCCATTTGTCCGAGCCAGCGCCGGGTGAGCCAGAGGGGGAATGAGTGAACAAGGGACAGATATAACGAAGGATTTTCAATCTTGGACGGCCAGGGTATTTCATCCCTGACCCGGCTAACTTTGCGCAATACCGCGTTAACCAAACCGGCAACTCCCTTGTGCCCGAAGCGATAAGCGAGCTTGACCGATTCATCGACAGCTGCAGATTCGGGCACCCTTTTCAGGTAAAGAAGCTGGTACACCCCAAGCCGTAAGATATTGCGGATCCACGGGGTTAACTTCTCCAGCGGGGAAGTAAGGAAAAGGGAAAGAACCCAGTCCAGCGTGTTTAACCGTTGCAGAACACCATAAGAAAGTTCCGTTAATAAAGACCTTTCTTCTTCAACCAGAGAAATGCCGGAAAGTAAACGGTTTAAGGCAATATTTGCATAGGCTCCTTCTTCCACTTCTTTCAATACTTTTAAGGCGTAAGATCTTGCTGAATCGTTTTCCAGAACGTTTTTTTCAACCAATTTATTCTCTTCCTCTTAGTATAAAAAGCCGGAAAAGTTGCGCCAGAGCAACAGCGAGAGCAGCCACATAGGTTAAAGCAGCAGCCCGAAGAACTTGCCCCGCGCCTTCCAGTTCCGCGCCCTTAAGGTAACCGCTTCCTTCCAAAAGTGCCAGAGCTCTGTTGCTGGCATTTAGTTCCACAGGCAGGGTAATTGTTTGAAAAATAACAGCAAAAAGGAAAAGCGCGATACCCACATCCATTAAAAACCCAAGTCCGCCGCTAAACAAAAAACCGATAAAGAAAAGGGGCAAGGCAGCCCTTGAGCCAAAGCCGGCCAGCGGGAAAATAGCGTTGCGAATACCGAGGGGCAAGTAAGCTGTATCATGTTGAATGGCATGACCTACTTCATGGGCAGCAATGCCCAGGGCAGCAATGGAATTGTTCTGAAAAATTTCCGAGGAAAGCCTTACTACTTTTGCCCGGGGATCATAATGATCCGTCAGATGCCCGGGGGTAATTTCTACCGGTACATGCTCCATCCCCGCCTCGTCCAGCAGAATGCGGGCAATTTGCCCCCCGGTCATCCGGCTGCTGGAATATTGCCTGGAAAAACGTGCATAAGTGCTGGCCACTCTGTTCTGAGCGTAGAGGACAAAGGCAAGGGCAGGAAGAACGAGCAGGATAAACCCGCTGTCAAAAAAGTACATTAATATCCAACCTCCCGGTAACTATTTTCCTTCTTAAGGAAAAAATCTAAAGTCTGTTCCACTTTTTGCAAATCTACCCTGGTATTAAAACATGGCCCCATTGGCCTTTCATTCAGTATGCCGAATACCGGCAGAGGAAAAGTATCGAGGACTCCGCTGGAAAGATCCCTTTCACAGGCGACGGCAACAACAACTTTGGGCCGGTACTTTTCCACTGCCCGGCGGGCCAGGGTGCCGCCGGTAACGACCTGGGCATAAACCCCCCTGGAGGCGGTTATCTCCAGGAGAGATGCTATCTGGCACCTCCCGCAACGCTTGCAGTTTGTAATATCATGCGTTATTTTAACCGGACAGCCGTCAAACTGCAGGCAGTGGGGTAAAAGCAACAGTATTTTGCGGGCTTCCGTTTTTACAGGAGATAAACATAAAAGCTGGTTATTTACTTCAATAAAAGAACGCTGTATTTTATCCTGGGCAATGGAAAGGAAACGGCCTATTTGCAGGACGAAAGGATAAAGGTACAATGTCCGCCCCACAAACCAGGAAAAACCGGGAAACCTTCGTTTTCCTAAAATGGCAAGAACGATAAAGAGAAGGCCGCAAAGGATAAGCCCCGCGAAAAGAAGGGCAAAGGAGATGATGAGCATGGCCAGATTTCGCGAAAAGACGGCACCGGGATTCCCGGCGATTATAAAAAGGTAAACAATAATAGCGATGATAACTAAAAGCGCGGCCAAAAGAAGCCCCAGAAATGTTCTTTTTTTTGTCTTCTCAACTGTTGATATTTCATCCAAGTTTTTCACCAGCCTGAAGGGAATAACCCTTTAAAAAATCTCCGGTTGCCATTCTTTTTTTGCCTTCCAGCTGCAATTCATATATTTTTAGTAAATCTTTGGCAGTGGACACTGCCAAAGAATCCTTTTCCACCCTGCAGATAGTTCCCGGATAACTGAAAAGCTCCGCTGCGTTGGACTGCTTTTCCGGAACAGCCTTCCAAATTTTAAGCCGTTTTCCCCGATAGTATGTATAGGCTCCTGGAGAGGGATCGAGCGCTCTTACCTGATTGGCAATAGAGCGGGCATCTTTTGACCACACAATTACTTCATCCTCCGGGGAAAGGGGAGGGGCATAGGTGGCTTTCTCATCATCCTGGGGAACGCGGGGGGCGTTCCCGCCTATAATCATCTTCAGGGCTTCCAGCAGTTTTTCAGCTCCCAGAACTGCCAAACGGTTATAAAGCATCCCAAAATTCTCCTCAGGATCAATGCTGACCCTTTCCTGTAAAATTATATCTCCGGCATCCATCTTTGGAGACATAAAGAATACGGAAACTCCTGTCTCCCTTTCCCCGGCCAGCAACACCCGCTGCACCGGTGCAGCGCCCCGGTAAGCCGGCAGGAGAGAAGGGTGAACATTTATGGCACCCAGAGGAGGAATCGCCAAAACTGCCGGAGGCAGAATCATCCCATAGGCAACACAGACAATTATCTGAGGCTTTAAGTCCCGGAGGATGCTTTCCAACTCAGCTTTATTGTGCGGCTGAAAAAGCTTTTGTTTATACTTCAAAGCCATTTCTTTTACAGGCGGCAACGATATCTTTTTGCCCCTTCCCGCCGGGCGATCCGGCCTGGTAATAATTCCCGCCAGGCTGAAATTGTTTTCGATCATCATTTGCAGGGAGGGAAGGGCAAAAGGAGCCGTCCCAAGAAAAACTGCCGTATTATTTAACAAAAAAACCACCTCATTTAGCCGGCAATTAGCCTAAGACTGCCTTAGTTTTTCCAGCTCAGCGGGGGTAAGGAGGCGGGTGGCCCGGTCAACGAAAAGGATTCCTTCCAGATGATCAATTTCATGCTGTAAAACCCTTGCTAAAAATCCTTTGACGTCAAGCCTGATTTCTTTCCCTTCTCTGTTCAGTCCGGTGGCCTGGACATGCTCAGCCCTGGGAACTTCACCATAAAGCCCGGGAAAACTTAAACACCCTTCTATATCAACTGCAGTCCCTCTGCTGGACACAATAACCGGGTTAATCAGTTCAAAAACATCATTTTCATCGCGATAAACAATGACTCTTTTTGATATTCCTACCTGGGGAGCTGCAAGCCCTGCTCCGTCAGCTTCAATCATCGTCTCAGCCATATCATCCAGCAGCTGAAGCAACTGCGGCGTAAACCGTCTTACCGGTTCGGCTTTCCGGCGCAAGACAAGGTCATCCCGTTTTCTGATATGTCTCAAAGCCATTTTTTTACCTCCTTGTAACTGCTCAGTCTAAGAGATAATCTGTATATACATTAGCCTCTGAGCAGTTACACCTCCTTAAAATATTATAACATTATCTGGGGATTAAAATCCACCGTTACCCGGACATCTTCCCTTAATTCTTTCCTGAAATTCCAAACGACCTCCCGGATTTCCCCGGCAAAGCGATGCAAATCGTTACCCTTGTAAACAACATGATAGCGAAAATACCCTTCTTTTTTTTGCAGGGGGGCAGGAAAGGGTTCTGAGAGAAGGAAGTCCTCCCGGCTGTTTATGGGCAATTTTCCGCCCAGCCTCTTTTTCAGTTCAACGGCATAGCGTCTCGCCTTTTCTTCATCGGGGGAACTGCAACAAAATAAAATTATCTCGGAAAAAGGAGGATAGGCAAGAAGCTCCCGCCTTTTGGCTTCTTCTGCAATAAATCCTTTATAATCATGGGATGCCGCCCTTCTAATACTGTAATGCCACGGAGTATAAGTCTGGATGATCACCCTTCCCTTTTTTTCGCCCCTTCCGGCCCTGCCCGCCACCTGCGAAAGCAGCTGAAATGTTCTCTCACCGGCCCGGAAATCAGGCAAATGCAGTGTAACATCGGCAGCAATTACTCCAACGAGGGTTACTTCCGGGAAATCGAGTCCTTTCGCGACCATCTGGGTGCCGATCAGCACCTGAGCTTTCTTTTCATAAAAAGATTTCCACATTTTAGAATAAGCCCCTTTGGCAGAGGTGGCATCGCTGTCCATGCGAATAATGTTAATACCCGGAAAAAGCATGGACATTTCTTTTTCTACCCTTTGCGTTCCCAGTCCGAAACTTCTCAAATAGGGGCTGTGGCATTCCGGGCAGATACTGGTAGCATCGCTCCTGTAACCGCAGATATGGCATTGGAGATGCTCCGGATTGGTATGGTAAGTAAGGGAAACGGAACAATAAGGGCAGCGCATAACAAACCCGCAAACCCTGCAGAGCTGGAAACCGGCAAAACCCCGCCGGTTGAGGAAAAGAATCAGCTGTTCTCCCCTGGCTATGGTTTCTTTTATCGCGGAAAGAAGGGCCCGGCTGAAGATACTTTTATTCTTTTGCTTGAACTCCCTTCGCATATCCACAATCTGAACCGTAGGCAGCAAGCGTCCTTCAACCCTTTCGGAAATTTCTATTAGCTCCAATTCTTTCCTTTGCACCTTTACATATGAATCCAGGGAAGGAGTTGCGCTCCCCATGAGCAAAAGAGCTCCGTGATAAACGGCCCTCTGCAGGGCAACATCTCTTGTATGATAACGGGGGGCTTCCTCCTGTTTGTAGGCATTCTCGTGTTCTTCATCAATCACAATAAGGCCAATATTTTCAAGGGGAGCAAATACCGCTGAACGGGCGCCGAGGACAACCCTGGCTTCTTTTCTTTTTACTTTCCACCACATATCAAATCTTTCCCCCGGCGACAGGTTGCTGTGCAGCAAGGCAAATTGCCCTGCAAAACGCCCTCTGAACTGGTTAATAAGTACAGGCGTCAACGCTATCTCAGGAACCAGGATTAAAACAGTTCGTCCCTCGCTTAATACTTTTTCCGCGGTACGGAAATAAAGCTCCGTTTTTCCGCTCCCGGTTACCCCATAAATTAAAAAATGTTTCCGTTGGCCTTCAAACCCTTTTAAAATCTCCTGCCAGGCCTTTTCCTGCTGCCCGGTAAGCACCAGACTGGGCTGCGAGCCTGCGGCAAACGTTTCCTCATCCCATGGCACACGGACCCGGGGAACTTTTTCTACCCTCAGCAAACCTTTTTTAATCAGAGCATTGAGGCTTTGCCGGCCGGCCTCTGTCTCCCCTCTCAGCACATCCCAGGGAACCCCTTCTTCTGCCGATAAAGCCACGTACTCAAGAATTAAAGACTGCCTAAAAGCTTTATTGCAGAGCCTTTTGCTTTCTTCGAACAAAAGGGGCTTTTCTTTTTGCGGAAAGACAATTTCTTCATATTGTGGTTTAACCCTGCCTTCCCCCGGCGGGAGACAGAGCCTGATTGCTTCAATCCAGCGGGAAAAGAAATACCTTGATACCCAGTAGCTTAAGCGTATCAACTCCGGAGACAGATGAGCAGCAGCCTTTTCTACTTTTAATACCATTTTGGGATTTTGTACGGAGGATTCTTCCTTCAGGGAAACAACAAAGGCTCTAACCGTCCCGGAGCGGAAAGGAACAATTACCTGAGTTCCTACCTGAACCTTTTCCTGCAGTTCCCGGGGCAAAAGATAATCAAAGGGTTTATCAACACCATCACTGTTCACATCAATAATAACCTGCGCATACTTTACTGTCACCTTGGACGGGCACATCCCTTTTATAAAATAAAACGCTGTTTTAATATCCCGGCAAATATATTATAATAGTAACTGTTATGGCACAAAATAGATGCTGGTTTTATCTTTAGTAATAGTAACATATTACTTCCGCTGAAGAGAACAAGGAAATGGAGCGCTTAAAACTGCTTAAAACCCAAACACGTTCTATTATTCAACAAAATTACAACTGGATCTTCCTGGCAGCATTTTTCTTTTTTTTAGGTATTGCTTTTTCCCTATTTTCCTTAGGGGGCAACTGGTTTTTCCTCACCGAACTAACTGCAAGCCAGCAGGAACTATTACAGCAAATGGCTGAACTCATTTTTAACAGCAATCCGCTGGTGGGAGTAGCCCTCCTTTTTGTCAATAACCTTTTTGCTTCAATGTATGTTGTCCTTCTTGGGGTAATCCTGGGGCTTCCTCCCCTTTTGGCCCTTTTCACCAACGGAGCATTTCTGGGGACTGTTCTGGCAAGTCTGGGTCATGGAGGAATTGGTGCGCTGGGCTTCTTTTTTCTTGGAGTGCTACCTCATGGTCTTTTTGAACTGCCGGCTTTTTTTCTTGCAGCAGCTTTTGGCTTAAAACTCGGCTTTCATATCATTTTCCCCTTACCGCAAAAAAGACGGGTCGAAAGTTTCATTTTCATTTGGAAGGAATTTTTGTCAGTCCTTCCCTTTGTCCTTATCCTGCTAATTACAGCAGCGGCTGTAGAAATTTTTATAACCCCTCACCTTCTAAACTTGGTTGAATTTTCTGCAGTTTATTAAAAAACGGGACCTTTATCGCCCCGTTTTTTTCAAGCCTTCTTACCGATCTTGGAATTTCCAGCGCTCTTTAATACGGTCCAGTATGAGGTGGGAAAGTCGTAATTTAGTCATCAGGGGAACTTCTTCAACAACACCGCCTCGATAAAGGAGGCGGACAATATTTGTATCAACCTGAAAACCCGCGCCCTCTTCTCCCAGGTCATTGGCCACAATCATATCCAAATTTTTTTCTTCCATTTTCCGGGCTGCATTTTCTAAAAGATTTTCAGTTTCTGCCGCAAAGCCCACCAAGAATTGCTTCGTTTTTTTCTTGGCAATTTCTTTTAAAATATCAGGGTTGCGAACAAGCTTTAACTGCATCTCTCCGGCCTTTTTAATTTTCTGTCTGGAAACCTCTACCGGCCGGTAATCCGCCACCGCAGCAGCCTTAATAACCACATCGGCTTCCTGAAGCCTGTCTAACATAACTGCATACATCTCTTCCGCTGACACAACCGGTAAAAAAATGACGCCCGCAGGAGGTTCCAATGCTGTCGGTCCGCTTACAAGAATAACGTTAGCGCCCCTCTCCCTGGCGGCACGTGCCAGAGCATAACCCATTTTACCGCTGGAATGATTGGTAATAAACCGCACCGGGTCCAGCGCTTCCCTAGTCGGCCCGGCTGAAATGAGAACAGTAACGTTCTGATAATCCTTTCCGCCGATAAGGATTTTCCTGGCCATTTCGAGCAGCTCAAAGGGCTCCACCATACGGCCTTTTCCCGTTTCACCGCAGGCCAGATCGCCTTTTCCCGGGTCCGCGATGAAAAAGCCCCTTTCTTCCAGAACGCGAATATTTTCTTTAACCGCGGGATTCTCCAGCATGGTTGTATTCATCGAAGGAGCCAGGATAACCGGACATTTTCCCAGTTCAACGGCTGTCAGAACAGTTGAAAGAAGATCGTCCGCAATGCCCGCCCTTATCTTTCCCAAAATATTTGCGGTTGCCGGAGCAACAATAACAAGATCAGGCTCCCGGGCAAGCTGAATATGGGCTGTTGCTGTCCTGTAACTGTCATTAAATAGCGAAGAAAAAACCGGCCGTCCGGTGAGTCCGTGCATCGTCAGCGGAGAAATAAATTTCTTTGCCGCGCGTGTCATGATCACCTGAACGGAACAACCTTCCCGAACAAAGAGCCTGGCCAGTTCAGCGCTCTTATAAGCGGCTATCCCGCCGGATACGCCCAGAAGAATTGCCTTACCCTGCAACATTGCTGTACACCTGCTTTGGAGACATTACTTAATCCCGTCCTTAATCCTTTGAAAAGTTATTCTCCCTTTGGCAACATCCTCCAGGGCTGCAGAGACTTCCTTAATAGAGCCGGCATCTTCCTTTAAAATCTGGCGCTCCCTGAGGCTCCGGGCCCTTTTAGCGGCCATAATAACGAGGGAATATCTGCTGTCAACTTTTTTCAACATTTCATCAATAGAAGGATAAATCAATACTTATCACCTTTTTCAATGAAATCTGTAAGAAACTGCTTATTCTTTTCAACACGGCATTTTTCCGCCATAATTATTCCTTCAATAGTCCTTGCCGCCCTGGAGATGTCATCATTAATAACCACATAATCATACTTCCACACTTCGCTCAATTCATGATAAGCGTTGTTAAACCGTTCTTTCATTGCCTCAGGTGTATCAGAACCCCTTCCCATAATTCGTCTCCAGAGTTCTTCCATGCTGGGCGGCAGCAAAAAAATATAAACCCCTTCCACAGAGCTGTTGCGAATCTGTGCAGCACCCTGAACATCTATTTCCAGCAGCACATCATAATCTTTTTGCCGCAACTCCTCCACCTCTTGGGCCAGGGTCGCATAAAAATTTCCATGCACCTTCGCCCATTCCAAGAAAGCTCCCTGTTCCTTCAATTCATGAAATTTTTTTTCATCAACAAAGTGATAGTCAACCCCATCCCGCTCACCTTTTCTGGGAGAACGGGTCGTCAGGGAGGTAGTGCGCACCAAACGCCTGTTCTCTTGGCAGAGAACCCGGCAGACGGTGCCTTTTCCCACTCCGGAAGGCCCTGATAGAATAATCAGCAATCCCTTACCAATCATTTTTTACACCAAACTAGATCTTACCGGCGCTCTCATCCGCAACGGGTTCCTTGTTCTGCAAGCGATGTTTTACGGTTTCCGGCTGAACTGCCGAAAGAATAATATGACCGCTGTCAGTGATAATAACTGCACGCGTCCTGCGGCCGTATGTTGCATCAACAAGCATTCCCCGGTCACGCGCCTCGCCGATAATTCGCTTAATGGGCGCAGATTCCGGGCTTACAATAGCAATGATACGATTGGCGGAGACAATATTTCCAAAGCCGATATTAATTAATTTAATATTCATTGTTCACCTGACCCCGGGCATTTATTTAAAACAGACCCCCTCAACAATACAAGATCAGGCCGGGCACCTCCTTCTTATTCGTAATATCTTCAAGGCAGACAATCATCAGTAATTATTATACCACCTCCATCTTCTTTGAAAAGGGCATTTATCTTTTATTATCTCTAATTTTTACGGGATTTCACCACTTAAATTTTATTCAATATTTTGCACCTGTTCCCTGATTTTTTCAATCTCACTTTTACCGTCTATCACCATACGCGAAATTTCCAGATCGCTGCTTTTAGAGGCTATTGTATTAATTTCCCTGTTCATCTCCTGGAGAAGAAAATCCAGTTTACGCCCTACGGCTTCGCCGCTGGCAAGATTTGAATAAAAAGCATTTAAATGGCTTTCCAGGCGAACCAGTTCTTCATCAATATTGCTTCTCTCGGCATACAAGGCAACTTCCATAAAAAAGCGCTGTTTGTCAAATTCCTGGTTGCCCAGTATTTCTTCCAGGCGTGAATGCAGCTTGTTGCGGTATTCTTCCAGAACTATGGGTCCCTTTTTTCTCATCTGGGCAACAAGCTTCTGCAAAAGAGTCAAACGCCGGAGAATATCTTTTTCCAGCCGACTTCCTTCCTCAGCTCTCTGGCTGATCAATTCTGTAATAGCCTGATCCAGAGCCAGATCAAGGAGAGGAGCAACTTGTTCCAGATCAGGGCTCGTCTTGACCACTTTTAAAACATCGGGAAACATAGCCAGTTCCAAAGCAGAAAATTGTTTTTCCCCTAAGCGAAATAAGTTTTCCAGCTTTTGTAAAGACAGATAATAGCTTCGGGCTAAATCTGCGTCCACATCAACAGTTTTACTCAGTTCTGAAGAAATTTCCAGAGAAATAAAAACCTCCACCCTGCCGCGAAAAAGCCTTTCATGTATTTTTCTGCGGATTTTTTCCTCCAGGGGCAACAGTTCCCTGGGGGCCCTGATAACGAGATCTAAATGCCTGTGGTTAACAGATTTAATTTCCACTGTGAAAGAATAACCGTTCCGGCTCTCCCATCCCCGCCCATAACCTGTCATGCTTTTAATCAAAAAAAATCCCCTTTTTTCTCTAGATGGTCTTTAACTCTTTTCCCCAGATTATTCTATCACAAAAACGGGCATATTCAAGAGAAATAACAAAGAACGTCATTATATTAGATTTTTTTTTGCACTTTTTTGCGGAATTTTGCTGCTGCCCATCTGGAATTTCTTCCTAGAGAGAAAATAAAGCTAAACAGGTAGGGAAGCAGCGCAGCGAAAAGAATAAGAAGCCAATCCTGTGCGCTGAGCGGATAAGTGCTAAAAAGGTCCCGGAGTAACGAATTATAGAGAATGCAAAACAATAGAAAAACAGAAGTACTCACTGCAGCGATAAGGAAAAGATTACTTGCCTGCTTTTTTCCCCAGATCGGCAGATATTCGGACCTGCACTCAAAAACATAAATCAGCTGCGTTATAATTAACGTCGCCAGAGCCATTGATTGAGTATAGACGAGATCCTTGCCGGCAAAATAAGTTAGAGCAAAAATAAAAAGGGAAGTAATTCCAATGATAAAACCTCTGCTGAAAATTTTTAGCCAGAACCCGCGGCCAAAAATATTTTCTGTCGGGGCGCGGGGAGGCCTGGACATGACATTTTCCTCCGGCGGGTCGACACCCAGAGCTAAAGCCGGCAATCCATCCGTCACTAGATTGACCCAAAGAATTTGTATCGGTTTTAAGGGTAGGGGCAAACCAAACAACATGGCCAGAAACATCGTCAGGATTTCCCCCAAGTTGCAACCCAGGAGAAAGCGGATAAACTTGCGAATATTATCGTAAATACTGCGCCCTTCCTCCACTGCTGCCACTATTGTATTAAAATTATCGTCAGCCAGAACCAAAGAAGCAGCTTCCCTGGTTACCTCAGTTCCGCTACGCCCCATAGCTATCCCTATATCAGCCTCTTTGACGGCAGGCGCATCATTGACCCCGTCCCCGGTCATGGCTACAATATGCCCCTTTGCCTTTAAACCGCGAACAATCCTTAATTTATGCTCAGGGTTAACGCGGGCAAAGACGCGATATCCGTCAATGCGCCTGCTAAATTCTTTGTCGCTCAGCATGTCCAGCTCGGACCCTGTAACAACCTCTCCCCCTGATTTCAGGATTCCCAGTTGCCGGGCGATAGCAACGGCGGTATGGCGATGATCACCCGTAATCATTACTACCCTTATTCCGGCCTTTTCGCATTTTTGTATGGCCTGAAAAACCCCGGGACGGGGGGGATCGATCATCCCGAAAAATCCGACAAAAATAAGATCCCTTTCCAGTTCTTCAGCCTCTAATTTTTCAGAAAAATGGCTCAGAGGCTTATAAGCTACAGCCAGGGTCCTTAAGGCGCCCGCAGCCAGTAATTCCACCTGGAAGAGCATTTCTTTGCGGCCTTTAAGATCAAGGGGTTTATTCTTTCCCCCTTCTGTATAAATTGAAGTACACCTTTCCAGAATTGTTTCAGGTGCTCCTTTAACAAAAAGAAACAGCTCCGCTCCTTTTTGGCAAACCACTGACATGGACTTCCTTCCGGAACTGAAAGGATATTCTTTAAGGCGGGTGAAATGCCGCTCCAGTTCTTCTTTCCATATGTCTGCCTTTGCAGCGGAGATTAATAACGCTCCTTCGGTGGGATTCCCCTGAACGGCAAAATTTCCTCTCCCATTCTTCCGGCCAGATAGAGAGGCATTGTTGCATAAAACAGCAATCGTCATGGCCTTGGCAAGATGGGGCTCGCTCCTTACCTCTACTTTTCTTCCATCCTTAAAAAAGCCGCCTTTGATATCGTATCCTTCCCCGTGAACATCGAACATCGCACCGCCGGCAAAGACTTTTTTAACGGTCATTTTATTTTGCGTGATCGTCCCGGTTTTATCTGAACAAATAACAGTTGCACACCCGAGGGTTTCCACTGCCGGAAGGCGGCGAACAATGGCCTTGCGCCTAACCATACGCTGAACGCCCAAGGCAAGGGCAACAGTGACAATAGCCGGAAGGCCTTCGGGGATGGCTGCCACTGCCAGGGAAATTCCGGACATAAGCATTCCGTAAAGAGCCTCCCCTCTCCAGAGGCCGAGCAGAACAACGCAGAAGCAAAGGGCCAGGCAGGCAGCGACCAGATATTTTCCCAGATTGGCCAGGCGTTTCTGCAGCGGAGTGCTATGGGTTTCCACCTCCTGTATAAGAGCGGCAATTCTACCCATTTCTGTGGACATCCCTGTGGCTATAACAATCCCTTTTCCGCTCCCTCCTGTTACCAGGGTTCCGCTGAAAGCCAGGTTCAGCGCATCACCCGGGGAAGAGGGAATGCTGTTCATTGTTGCTGCTTCTTTTTCTGCAGCAACGGATTCTCCCGTCAAGGGGGACTCGTCAATCATCAGGCCGTCAGCGGATATTAACCTTAAATCTGCGCAGACCCTGTCACCGGCTTGGAGCATCACCAGATCCCCGACGACAATTTCCTCTGCGGCAATTTCCTTGATTGTCCCCCCCCTGACAACCCTTCCCAGGGGAGAGGAAAGCTTTTTTAACGCTAAAAATGACCTTTCGGCCCTGAATTCCTGCAAAAATCCCAAAAAGGCATTTAAAAAAACAATAATAATTATTATTATGGCATCGCTATATTCCTTAAGTATCCCGGATACCAGGGTGGCAGCGAGGAGAACCAGAACCATAAAATCACGGAACTGGCTTAAAAAAATTTCCAGGACGTTTTTCTGTTTCTTTTCCTGGATAATGTTCGGCCCATATTGTTTTAACCTTTGCCTGGCCTCTGCTTCCGTTAAACCTTTTGACGGGTCAACCCGGAAAGAAAAGTACACTTCCTGAAGCGGGGACACTGCCCATAATTTAGATTGTTTCAACGAAGCTCCCCCCTTTTGCAGAAGTAAAAAACCTATGTTATCAATATTCCCGCCAATAAAAAAAAAGAACCCGCTGCCTGCGGGAGAATCTGTCAAGAAAGTTTGCTTTTCGTAAAAACAGCGTTTATACTGTTAGTAACAACCAGAGGAGTGTAGCAACTATGCCGTTTGATGCTTTCGTCTTAAATGCAGTCGCTGACGAAATTGAAGAAAAACTTGTGAAAACCGGCCGGCGGGTACACAAAATTTTTCAGATTAACCATGAGCTAATCATCTCTTTCCGGGGCGAAGACCGCTCCTTGTCCCTTTTCTCTTCCGTCCACCCCCAGAATTTCCGGATACACTTTACCGAGCGGCATTATACCAACCCTCCGTCTCCTCCTGCTTTTTGCATGCTACTTCGCAAGCATCTCATAGGAGGCGTCATAATTTCCCTTGAACAGCCGCCTCTGGAAAGAATCCTTTATTTGAACTTCTCCGCACCGAACCGGGAGGGAAAAGAAGTAATTAAAACTCTCGTTTTGGAACTGATGGGTAAGCATAGCAACCTTATTCTACTGGATACGGCCTCCGCTGAAAACAAAAGAAATATTCTGGGGGCTATTAAACCGGTTTCCCATCTGGTAAACCGCAGAAGGACCATTCTTCCCCATTGCAACTATTTTCCGCCTCCTCCACAGGAAAAGTTTCATCCTTTTGCCTTAAGCTACGAGGCCTTTGCAAGTGAAATGATCCGCTTTGAGGGGCAAACTGCGAAATCAGCCATTATTAACAATATACAGGGAATCAGCCCTTTTCTCGCCGGGGAAATTGTTGCCCTGGCAGGAGCTCCGTATATATCCAAAGAAACCCTCCGGCCTCTTTGGAATGCCCTGGAGAAACTTTTAAATATTTATACGGATAAGCGCTGGGAACCCACATTAATATATAATAATGAAGGAACTCCCGCAGACTTTAGCGCTTTTAAGCCGGTACAGCCTTTTGCAGGCGCTTTTCGGTTCATCCCTTCCATGAGCATGCTGCTGGATGAATTTTATCAATTTAAAGAAAAAAGGGAAGAAAAGATAAACCTTCTGCAATATCTCAACCAGCATCTTAAGCAGGCGTTAAAAAAATGCAGGCATAAAGAAAAAGCCCAGCAAAAAGAGCTGGAAGAAGCAAAAAAGGCCGAACAACTAAGGCTCTGCGGAGAGTTAATACTATTACATTTAAAGGATATCCCCCCGAAAACAGCAGAAATATACCTTGAAAATTTGTACTCGGATGGGGAAAAAGTACAAATTGCCCTTGATCCGAGAATTTCACCCGCGTCAAACGCCCAGCGCTACTTTAAAAAGTACCGCAAAGCCCGCCAGGGTGAAAAAAAAATTTCTGAAAGATTGGCCCAAACCCGCCAGGAAATCGCTTATCTGGAAAGCGTTCTTTTTCACATGGAAAAAGCCGATCTGCCTACCCTGCAGGAAATTAAAGAAGAGCTTGAGGAAGCCGGGCTTCTTCCCAAGAAAATGCTGCCCTTACAGAAAAAAACAACCCCCTTCACCCCCCTTCGCTACCGCGCCTCCCTGGGAGAGGAAATTATTATCGGCCGCAACAACCGCCAAAATGAATATTTGGTACATAAATTTGCCGCGAAAACAGATTTCTGGCTGCATGTTAAAGATATGCCGGGCGCCCATGTAATCATTAAATCCAATAATCCTTCCCCTGAAACAATTGGGGAAGCCGCGCTTCTGGCGGCGTATCACAGCAAGGGAGCCGCTTCTTCAAATGTTGCCGTAGATTATACCCAGGTAAAAAATATAAAAAGACATCCGGCCGGCAGACCGGGTATGGTTATTTACACCAATTACAAGACTATCTTTGTCACTCCCAAGGAGCAGCTTGTCAGGAAGCTTCTCGAAACACAGAGATAAAGCGAAGAACTCCCTCATCTTGTCATAATCTCTCCTTTACTCCCCTGATCTCCATTTTTAATGATTAATACTTCATCGCAGGAATCGATCTCCTGCAAACATACAGCGATGCTCTCGGCGCGGCTGCTGGGAACATTCTTCCCGACAAAATCCGGCCTGATGGGAAGTTCCCGGTGGCCCCTGTCAATTAAAACAGCCAGTTGGATCATGCGCGGCCTGCCGCGGGCGATTAAGGCCTCCATGGCAGCGCGAACTGAACGGCCTGTAAAAAGAACATCGTCCACCAGAACTACAACCTTATCTGTTACTTCCGGCTCTAAAAAAGCAGTTTCTTCTTTAAGGATACTCCTTTTTTCTGCTCTGTCGTCCCGGTAGGGTGTAATATCCAACAATCCGACCGGCGGTCTTATTCCCTCGTTTTTTTCAATAAATCCGGCCAGCCGATGCGCCAAAGGGACCCCCCTTCTTTTTATCCCCACTAAAACAACATCCTTAATCCCTTTAT
>JAAYFF010000040.1 GCA_012728375.1 Bacillota bacterium
CCGATGCCGGATTCGCTTCTGCAGAGCATAAAGAAACATTAATTGCTATGGGCGTCAAAAGAGTAGCCCTGAGATTGCGTGGCCGCAAGAAAGAGTATGAAAAGGAAAGTTGGTATAAACGTTTGCAGCGTTTTAGAGCCGGCATAGAAGGTACTATCAGTCTGCTCAAACGGAAGTATGGGCTGAAAAGGAGCCTCTACAAAGGTACTGCCGGTAGTAGGCAATGGGTAGGATTTGGAATTATGGCCTACAACCTACAAAGAATTGCCCAACTGGTATAGCAAATTAGCAAAATTGCCGGTAGGTAATAGCTTCGGCTAAGAAAATTTTAGGTTATTGGTTGTGAATATAGTTTTCAAAGAACAGTTTTTCAGGTGAAACGAATTAAGTAGGAAACGGCAGAGAAGGGCGATCTTAATGAAAAAAGGAGCAATTACATTTTTAGATGTTCTGGGATGGAAAGGGGTCTGGCAAAGAAGAGAAGATTCCACGAGTGATTTAAGAGCAATTATTAAGTGTACAGAAAACCTTCGGGACAAAACTTTGGAAGAAGAATGTGTTAAAAATAAAAAAAATGTTTTTAAAGGTTTAGAAACACAGGTAATTAGTATTTCAGATACTATTGCATTGGTAACCTATGGGGACAGTAATATAACTATACAATTTCATGCAGCGATATCGCTATTTATTATCTGTGAATCTATCTCGAAAGGTTTACCGGTCAGAGGGGCAATATGTTACGGAGATTACAACTTTGACGATAATATAATGGCTGGACCGGCTGTTGATGAAGTAGCATCTTGGTATGAAGAAGTAGATTGGATTGGGGTTATATATACACCTTCGGCCTTGTACAGAACAAAGCTTGATAGTTACATAACTACAAATTTAGTAGTAAATTATAATCCCTATATAAAAGGTTATGGTTGTTTTAATACCCTTTGTGTGAAATGGCCTTATATATGGAATAAAAATAAGACTAGAGATGATCTTATCGGTGTATTCACTGATATGAAGCCAATAACACCGGATATTGGCTTTAAATTAGCAAATACTTTGGATTTCTATGATAAAATAACGTCTCAGGAGAGATGATCCAGTTGACGGGGGGCGGGGTTGTTGTTACCTTTTGTTGTCAGGTACCCCGTCAGACTGTCAACCCCTTGTCAGATCCTCCACCATGGAGACAATGGGGTAGAACTCATTATAATGCTTTTGGATGAACATGGCATTACGTTTTTTATACAAACGTCCGGCAAGTTTGTCTGCAATTGGGAGAATGGTCCGCTCATGAGCGCACAGGACCGGAGAGACACGATCTATGCTCCCGGTCGCCTGTTTATTTAGACATCCGCAATAGTGATTGCAGCGAGTTCTGATAGCACAGTCAATGCATGTGTCCTTCTCCGTTTCATTTTGGCGGTATAAATTCTCCCGCTTCTCTTCCTCAATTCCCGTTTTAACGCTGCCGATGGAGTAATCTTCATCACCCACGAACTGCACACAGGGATACAAAAGCCCGTCAGGTGCCACAGAAAGCTGCTTTTTACCTAATTCGCACCGCTCGCGGCAATAATTCTGCCGGTTGATATGGGAACTTATCTTAACCTCAAAAGGGCTTAGGTAAAACTTTTCTTCGGCCATAGTGAGACGATAGTAAAAACCGGCCAGAAGATGATACTGTCCGGCAAGTTGCGCTATGTGCCCATCATCCCAAGCCGCGGCATAATTTAAGGAGCAGATGATGTAACGAAAGCCGAGGTTGTAAAGGTATTTAACCGATTCGGCATAATAACGGACCGTATCCGGATTGACCGTCATCAGGACCGGAGCATAGGGACGGGCGGCTAAAAGCATTTTTGCCTTCTTAATAAGAGTTCCGAACGTGCCTTTGCCTCCGGTGTCCTTCCGGTGTTGATCATGGGCCTTTTGAACACCGTCATGGCTTAATGCGATAAAAAGGTTGTTTTTTAATGAGTAGTTCATGAATTCATCATCGATCAGCAAACCATTGGTCGTAACCTTGTAGTGAAAATAACAGCCCGCGCCTTTTTCTTTATACTTGGCATATTCAATGGTTTCATAGATGAGTTCCTTCTGTAAAAGGGGTTCGCCGCCAAAAAAAATAATACCCGCGGAGTCGCCTTGGCGCGTCATGCCGGCTGCCAGGTCAACAGCTTGCCGGGCTGTTTCAGACGTCATGCTTTGCCCGCAATTGCGGTCTACATAGCAGTAGTCACATGCCATGTTACAGTTATTGGTTAGATGCAGGGTAAAATGCAAAATCCCTTCCCCCTCTAAAGAATCCCCTGGCCTTTAAGCCATGATAAAAAATCCCGTACCTGTTCCCGTAAATCCGCTTTGACCAGCTCTTTCATCTTCTCTTCCATGATATTAAAATCTTCTGTATTGCTGTTGATGATATCCTGTATCTCTTCGGAATCAAATTTATAATGGGGGTCATAAAAGGTCGCAACAGTCATCGGGCCTGTCTTGCCGCTAATTCCTTCAGCGAGCACCTCGGCAGCCTCCAAAAATCTAAAAGTCTCAACCGATGACATAAAGGCGCTCTGCCCGGCCCATGCCTGGATGTCATCTTTGGAGACAAATTCAAAGGCGATCTGTTTTGCTTCATCATACCCATCCAGCGTGAGGTCGCCCTTTTGCGCTTTTGTATTCTTTTCTTTGTCAGAATAATACAGGTTTGTCTCAGGCAACGTGACATTGTAAAGAACAGGCGCTTCTCCCTTGAGAATAATACCTTCCCTTTGCGCTTCTTCGGCAATAACTGAGAAGGCTTCCTCCTCCGACAAAAAAGCCGGGGGTGCTACGGACTCGCATCCAAAACTTCCCCTGCCGTCGCCATGGATAAACAGCGGCGCAGCCGTTCCGGTGTCGCTGCCTGTACTCCCTGCGTTCTCGTCAGTATTGCAGGAGGTAAGGATCATGAAAAGGAGTGAAGAGAGAGCGACTGCAGTACAGGCCTTGGCCTTGCCCTTCCAGCGTTCCGGTAACGTTTTGAGCAGATCCGGATTCTTCAGCGCCTCATTTTTGTTTGGGTATGTTGGGGTTTTATATTTCTCTATAGGCTTTACCTTCACTTACAACCCTCCAATCTTTTTTAAGCACGACTTTCCATGCCCAACTTTTTAAGACCTCGTTGAGGGAAGCCTCATACTCAAACTTAAAGCGGGGAACCCCTACCGCTCCTTCCGTGTCTCCAAACGATGCCATCCAGCTGTCCCACTGTGTGGGGCTAAGTTTGCCATAAAAGCTTTGCAGGGTCTCCCCGGGGAGCAGCGCCGCCCATTTTTTTAGGTAGCTGTTCATTTGTAACATCTCGCTTTTCAACGGCTTTATGCTCTTTAGACTTTCAAAGCCGGTAAAAAGTTCCCTGAACCGGGCGGTATTTTTCGTAAAAGCCGGCAGAAAGCCCAGGATATTCATACTTTTGAAAACAGGACGACCCATCTTAATCGGCACGGGAAGTGTGGATGAATCTGAAAAGCTGGCTGCCGCCTTGAAGGAGGCGGGGATAAGTTGCCGGGTTCTCAATGCCAGGAACGATGAAATGGAAGCAAAAATAATTGCACAGGCAGGGGAACCCGGAGCTGTGACCGTTTCCACCAACATGGCAGGCCGAGGAGTGGATATTAAGCTGGGAGGCGAAGGGGAGCAGCAAAGGGCGCGGGTGGTTTCCGCGGGAGGGCTGTACGTGATCGGCACAAATCTGCATGAAAGCCGCAGGATAGATGCTCAGCTGAAAGGGCGGGCCGGTCGGCAGGGAGATCCCGGGGAAAGCAGGTTCTTTGTCAGCCTGGATGATGAGCTTTTTAAAACTTATGATCTTGCCGGAGCGTCTAATTTGCCGGTTGAACTTCAGGATGATGCCATTGGCGATCCCGTTGTCAGGCGGCGGGTGGAGAGGATGCAGAGAATTGTGGAGGGGTACAATGCGGATCTGAGGATACAGTTGTGGAAGTACTCCTTTATCATTGAACAGCAGCGACGCATCATTCATAAAAAACGTCAGGACATCCTTCTGGACCGGGTGCCGTTGCAGCTTTTATCAAAAGCAGCTGCCGGGCGTTATGCCCTGTTGCGCAGCCGTCTGGGCGTGAAGGCCCTGCAGAAAGCAGAAAAACAGCTGACGCTTTATCATATCAACCGGTGCTGGGCTGATTACCTCGACTATATTTCTTATGTGCGGGAAGGTATCCACCTGGTTGTGATCGGCCGGCAGAACCCTCTGGATGAATTTCACCGGCTTGCTGCGTCAGCTTTTCAAGAGATGCTGGAGAGGATAGACAAGGAAATTGTAAAATCCTTTATGACCGTAGAAATCGGAAAAGACGGGATTGATATGCAAAAGGAAGGTCTGTCCGGCCCGTCTTCGACCTGGACTTATCTGATTAATGAAAATCCGGATCAGTTTAGCAGGCTGCCTTTTCTCATCAAGGCTGCTGAAACTGCCATCCAAGGCCCTCTTTTTACTGTCCAGTCACTCATTAAAAGGTTTTTAAAACGGGAAAAATAAAGGCGATCCGCTTTTCCACTCTTGATGCCATCTGCCGGGAACTGGATTGCCAACCGGGCGATATCCTGGAATATAAAGAAAGGGATATTTACAACAAACATCTTTGAGCCGTCTTTCATGCTTACACTTTATAACTGCAAAACCAGCCGGTCCGCATCAATATCCGCGGGAAGCGGGATTTTTTCTTCAAAATAGCCCCAGTCCCCCATTGCTGCGGTTGTTAACATCCAGGAAGAAAAAGTAAATAATAAATAGTCAGACTATTGACAAATAAATAAATTTTGATACAATAGGATTAACGACTGTTCGCTAATAAAAGTGCAGAAGCAGATGTATAATTGTGCCGAAGTCATTGTATCACTTATTAACCCTTTTGGAAATAGTGCCAGGATGCTGCAGTCGGAATCGCAACGGAGTCCGATACAAACCACCCTATTCCCTAAGAGTTTTGAATTTCCAAGGCCTACCCATTGTCTACCCATTGTCTGCTACCGGCAGTACCTTTGTAGAGGCTCCTTTTCAGCCCATACTTCCGTTTGAGCAGACTGATAGTACCTTCTATGCCGGCTCTAAAACGCTGCAACGCCGCTCAAGTTTTGTCCCCAGATGCCCATCCTCTATACTGACCTTTGATTTTTTTAGCAGAGCCAACAACCTTTTTAGCAATTTCTGCAAGCTCAGAAGAGATTTTGTTGATCTGGTCTTTTTTACCCCTAGCGTTGCTGGCTTTAAATGCTCTTTTTTGGCACTACGGGTACGATCCCTGAAATCCCGGGCTGCTTCTTCACCGGATTTTATTAGCTTACTGATCGTTTTGCTAACGGCTTTAATGCCCGTAAGCAAGCAGGCTTGCATCGGTAGGATAGTGAATGTCGGCTTCTACAGTTGTGCTGTCAACTCGAAGCTTCCGGCCACGGATAACCTTTTTCTCGCGGACTTTCTCTATTAACGTAGCGCTAAGTGGCTTTAATCAAAGTTGTGGAATCGGGTACAGGATCAGTTAACTTAAGCTGGCAAAAGGTACGCCATTTGATACTGTCGCTGATTCATTAATCAGTGTTTCATACCGTAACCCGTCGGTGTTTTCGAATACATCATCCGCAGGTAGGTTTCAACAGGAACGGTCGGCCTGCCGGTGCTGGAGTTAAAATGTTTCAGGAAGGGTTCCATAAAGCGCTCGTCGCTTAAAAACTCGTCTAAAAGACGACATCCCTTATACGAGGAGGCATATTATATGAATAAAAATATCGCGCGAGATAGAGTAATGCACGCGCTTCTCGAACGGAAGGCTGCAGAATACGGTGGGCGAACTTATATTTGTTACGAAGATAAAGAGTTCAGTTTTGAAGATGTAAATAAGGCGGCAAACAGGGTTGCCAGTGGCCTGCAGAAATTAGGAGTATCTAAAGGGGATAAAGTGGCTGTTGTGATGGATAATTGCCCCGAAGAAATTTTCCTGGTGTTTGGCCTTTCCAAACTAGGAGCAGTCAGTGTACTGATTAATGTTTACCATAAAGGTGATATCCTTAAGTATATGCTGGATCACGCGGATTGTAGTGTCCTAGTCATGCATAGCCAATATATAGATCGTTTGAGAGTTGTTTTACCTGAGACACCTAAGGTACAGTCTGTGATAGTATTGGAAAAAGATAAGGCTAAGGAGGATTCCAAGGTTTTTGATGGTGTCGAGGCCGCATCCGCTGTAATGGACGAGATCAGGGTTTTAGGAAAGCAAGCGGTTGCATGGTTCGAGTTAGTTAACAATGATGGCTGTTACCAGCCGGTAGATGTCTTGTGGTTCGATCCGCTTATGATTCTATATACATCTGGAACAACAGGACTTTCGAAGGGTGTTTTGCTTCCGCAAAACCTTTTATTCACCATGACGGAACGTTTTTACAACTGGGTTCTCGAGCAGAATTTGAGTAAAGAAGATTGCATTTACGTTCCCAGCCCGCTTTTCCACGCTCATGCATGGCACGCCGGCGTTAATCTTGCTTTATTAAGCGGAGCGCGAATGGCGTTGGTAAAGAGGTTCTCCGCAAGCAAATACTGGATTGATGCAAGAAAATATGGCTGTACAGTAACCACCGGCCCTGGTGCTGCCGTAAAACTGCTACTATCAGCTGAGCCCAAACCCGATGATGCGGACAATCCACTGCGATACTTTCTGGGCGGACAGACGGCAGAGAGGATTACCGAAGCGTTTGAGCGGAGGTTCGGGCTTAAACAATATGAATTTTACGGCTCAACTGAATTGGGTTCTCCTACGATGAATTCAATCTCAAACCGCAAGATAGGCGCTTGCGGGAAAAGACATCCAGACTTTGAGATCAAAATCGTTGATGATAATGGTGTCGAGGTCAAGGTTAATGAGACCGGGGAGATTCTCGCTCGCCCTCTAGTGCCATATACTGTTTTGACTGAATATTACAAATTACCGGAAAAGACTGTTGAAGCGTGGAGAGACTTATGGTTTCATACTGGTGATTGTGGTTTCTTTGATGAGGATGGATATCTTCACTTCGCAGATAGAAAAAAAGACTCTCTAAGACGCCGCGGAGAGAACGTTTCTTCCTTTGAGGTGGAAAGAATCATCAACTCGCATCCATCTGTGTTGGAATCAGCCGTAATTGGAGTGGAAGGCGAGGAGATTATGATGTGCGTGGTACTAAAGTTGGGGCAAAGTATCTCGCCTGAGGAGCTTATCGATTTTTGTGGAGAGAGAATGGCTTATTTTATGGTACCAAGATACGTACGTTTTATGGATGCGCTGCCAAAGAACGATGCTACGCAGCGCGTGGAGAAGTTCAAGTTGCGCGAAGAAGGGATTACACCGGATACCTGGGACAGGGAAAAGTCTGGTTACAAGCTCAAGCGCTAACACGAACAATTACAAGGCTCCACAAGCATAACAGTGAGTAAGTTTCTATTTCAGAGAGGCGCACTTCTACTCGACAAAACATAAGCAAAGGCATATTCTCTCCAATTATGCCAATCAAGCTACGCTTAAAGCTAACAAAAGCTAGCAGGGGACGGGATTATTGTCACATTTTTGTTATCAAGTACCCCGTCCCCCTGCCATAAAATATTACTCTAAAACAAGAGGGATATTTACAACAAACATCTTTGAGCCGTCTTTCATGCTTACACTGTATAACTGCAAAACCAGCCGGTCCGCATCAATATCCGCGGGAAGCGGGATTTTTTCTTCAAAATAGCCCCAGTCCCCCATTGCTGCGGTTGTAAAA